>PMXH01000360.1 GCA_003165855.1 Acidobacteriaceae bacterium
TTCTTTTCCTCCGCCAGCATCTTCGTCTCGGTATCGTTGATCAGCAGTACGTTCACCAACTTCAGAGTCTCGGCCAGTTCCTTGCGCGCACCCTGGATCCAATAATTCATAGTGTCGCAGCCAGTCAGCCGCACTCCCCCCATCTTCCGCCGCACATTGGCCTGCAGCGTGGGCTGGATGTTCGCCAGAAACAGAACTTCCGAATCCTCGTACTCTTTGGGGATCCGCGGCTGGAACTTCTCAAACACNNGCTCCTCCCAGAATGCCCGTCACGCTGCCCGAAGGCGACGTGATGTCATCAAACGCAACCGACCCCACAACGACAATGCTCATCTTGAACTTGTCTCCCGCCGCCTAAAGTGGTGTAGCGGCCAGTGATCAGTAGAATCTCTCGGGCGCTTGGTTTTTCTGGTCGCCGCCCACTGATTACCGGCCACTGCCTTTCACGTACTTCCCAAGAATCAGCTTCAATTTCTTCTTTGTCGCTGCCGGAATCTTTTTGTGGTCGGTTAAGATCGCATGCGCCAGCGCCGACCCGCACTTNNTCGTGATGCGGATGCCAGCAATCGTAATCCGTCACCATCGCCACCGTGACATAGCAAAGCTCCGCTTCGCGCGCCAGCTTTGCCTCCTGCAGGTTGGTCATGCCGATCACATCCATGCCCAAACCGCGATACACATTCGATTCCGCCTTGGTCGAAAACTGTGGACCTTCCATGCATAGATAGGTTCCGCCGCGCCTGCCAGTTACGCCGACTCTCTCGCACGCGGCTTCGACCACGGCCGCAAGTTCTCCACAGACCGGATCGGCAAAAGCAATGTGCGCCACCACTCCGCCACCGAAAAACGTATCCACGCGATGACGTGTGCGATCGAAAAACTGATCCGGGATCAAGAAATCCAGCGGTTTATGTTCTTCTTTCAACGAGCCTACAGCGGAAACTGAAACGATCCTCTCGACTCCAAGCTGCTTGAAGCCATGAATATTCGCGCGGAAATTCAGTTCGCTCGGCAGAATGCGATGCCCGCGCCCGTGCCGTGCCAGAAACGCTACCTTGCGCCCCTCCAGCATCCCGCAAACGTAAGCATCGGAAGGCGCGCCGAACGGCGTCTTCACCCGCACTTCTTTTACCTTACTCAGCCCCGGCATGGCATAAAGCCCGCTGCCGCCAATGATCCCAACTTCCGCCTGTGCCACCAGCCCTCCAAAGTTAGGACCTACAGAAATCTCCCGCGTGTCAGAGCCAAACCTGTGATTATACAAGACCCCCTGTTTGTGCCCTCCCGGGTCTACTTCGACATCGGCGGCACATCGAAAAACCCGAACGCTAGAACTGAGAGCTGGTCTTACTTCCCCGCCCCAAATAGTTCCTTCTCCAGTGTCGTCGTGGTGGCGGCGTCCAGGCTCTCACTCACCAGCACAGTATCGCCCTGCTGCTCAATCACGACCGCACCTTCCTCCGTAGTCCAGGAATGCCGCCCCTTCAGCACTTCGACCTTGTATTCCGGAGACTGCGGCGCCGATTGTCCAGGCGACGGACTCCCGGTCTCCTCCGCCTTCTTGTACCTCTTCACCAGCGATCGCGCATAAATCTCCGCAAACTCCGATGCTTTCTCCGCGCTCGACCACCGCGACACATAGAGCAGTCCCAGGGGTGCCGACACAGCGAGATCGCTGGCTGGATCCGGCTTTGGACGCGCCGCATAGTAATATCCGCCACGCCACTCCGGATACAGGCGATCCGACAATTCCTTTCCCGCGTACTGCTCGATCAGCACCGCGACATCGAATTCGCCCATCGCGCCAATATCGAACTTCACGTAATCCTTGAAGTCGCGCTTAAATTCCGGCACGCGCATGGGCTCGATTTGCTCGCCCGAGAGATAAGTCTCCGGCTGCATGATCTGGCGCGTAGTGTGCGGAGGATTCGCCAATACTGCGGCAAACGCCTTCTCCTTCCCGCCCTTTTCCATCAACTTCACCACGAACTTCATGCCGTAGCTGTAGGGAAACGTCAGCGATTCCTTCAGGAAGATGGGAGCGTCCTTGAAGACCAGGGAATCGTCCGTCCCGTTCGCCATCTGCGCTTCCATCGTTTCCACCAGATCCGGGGAATCGGCAATCGACCGGCCCGCCGGCGCCAGTTCATACTCCAGCATGACGGTTTCGGCCTGTCCTTCGACCACTGCCTCGCGCGCATTGTCGATCTCGTCGTCCCCGATTTCGAGTGGCGATGGATCTTTTCTGAGTTCCCCCAAATCCTTCTCGCCCTTCTTCATCCACTTATCGAGACCCACCGCCTGATCCTGCAACGCATGGGTTAACTCATGAGCCATCACCGGTTCTTGCTCCTCCATGGGAACCCAGTCCAGCAGATTTACCGTCTTCGTCTTAGGATCGTAGTAACCCGCCACCTGCTCGCGCAGCAGCGCCACCAGCAGCTTCTCCAGATCAAAATCGCGCGGCAGCAGGCCAAACTTCTTCAGTACCAGTTCCGACCGCTGCAGCCTCTTCACGTCTTCATCCTTCATGTGCTTGGTCAGGTACCCAACCACCTCATCGCGGCTGGTCAACCGGCGCTTAACCTGCTTCTTGATCGGCAATCCCGTGCGCTTGCTGTCGAAAGCCAGAATCTCATCGACGGAGTGAAACAGTTCCTCCGCCTCACGCGGCGTGATCTTGACTTCTTCCTTCGGCTGAGGAGGGGTTGCCTGTGTGGAAGCCGACTGCGCGGGGCGGACACTCTTGTCCGCCTGCTTCGGGCCTTGATCTGGAACTTGCTCTTGCTGCCCCTGTCCCTGAGCCTGCGCCGCCTGGTTCTGTACCTGTGTCCCTGCAGCAAAGCTCAAACCTGCGAGCAGCACAAACGCCGAAAGTAGCCTCAGAAGCCTCTTGCCCAGCAGTTCAACGATATCCATTAGGAACGAGTCTACCCTGTTTCCCTATACTGCTTTCAAGGACAAACATGCCCACGAAAGCGCCCGTCAATCTCTGGACTTCCACCGATCACGTTCGCGACTACCTCGGCCGCGCCGATTCTATCTTGCACCGCACCGAAGGCGAATCGACCCTTCTGGAGTTCATTCCGAGGACCGCGAGCCGCATTCTCGATCTCGGTACCGGCGATGGCCGCCTGCTCGCCTTGGTCAAATCTGAATTGGCCAGGGCTCAGTTGGCCGAAGGCGGGACCGGCCGAGACGGCCACTCCAAACTGGAGGCCGTGGCCATCGACTTTTCGCCTGCGATGCTCGAAGCCGCCGGCGAACGCTTCGCGGAAGACTCCTCCGTCGCCATCGTGGCCCACAATCTCGATCACCCGCTGCCGGCGCTGGATAAGTTCGATGCCGTCGTTTCCTGCTTCGCCATCCATCATCTGGTTCACCGGCGCAAACGCGCGCTTTATGCCGAGATCCACGGACTGCTGAATGCTGGCGGCGTCTTCTGCAATTTGGAACACGTTGCCTCGCCCACGCCTCGTTTGCACGAAGAATTCCTGCACCGCATCGGCTACACCCGCGAAACCGAAGATCCCTCGAACAAGCTGCTGGATCTGGAAACGCAGTTGCAGTGGCTACGCGAGATTGGTTTCGTCGATGTGGACTGTCACTGGAAATGGCGGGAACT
>PMXH01000581.1 GCA_003165855.1 Acidobacteriaceae bacterium
TTTCTCCATCTCGACTCCAGCTTCAGCGAAGACGAACTCCTCGTCCGCCGCACCGCTCGCGACTTCGTCGAAGATAACGTCGTCCCCATCATTGAAGATTGCTTCCGCGATGGTCGCTTTCCCCGCGAACTCGTCCCTCTCATGGGCGAGCTAGGTCTCTTCGGCGCCACGATTGAAGGCTATGGCTGCGCCGGAATGTCCAACATAGAGTACGGTCTCGTCATGCAGGAGCTCGAACGCGGCGACTCCGGCCTGCGCAGCTTCGTCAGCGTGCAATCCGCCCTCGTCATGTACCCCATATACACGTTCGGTTCCGACCAGCAGAAAAACACCTGGCTCCCCCTGCTCGCCTCCGGCAAAAAGCTCGGATGCTTTGGCCTTACCGAGCCCGGCTTCGGTTCAAACCCCGCCGGCATGACCACCCGCGCCCGCAAGGATGGCGATCACTACATCCTCAACGGCGAAAAAATGTGGATCACCTCGGGCGCAATCGCCGACATCGCCGTCATCTGGGCCAAACTGGAAGGCGAGAGCACAAATGAAGACGCCGGCAACGATTCCATCCGCGGCTTCCTGGTTGAAACCAACTCCCCCGGCTTTTCTGCCGACGAAATTCACGGCAAGTGGAGCCTGCGCGCCTCCTCCACCAGCGGCCTTCATCTTCAGGACGTCCGCGTCCCCGCCGCCGCCATGCTTCCCGGCGCCCGCGGATTGAAGAGCCCCCTCATGTGTCTCAATCAGGCCCGCTACGGCATCAGCTGGGGCGCCATCGGTGCCGCCATGGACTGCTATTCAACCGCCCTGCAGTATGCCCAGGCCCGAAAACAATTCCATAATCAGCCCATCGCCTCCCACCAGCTCGTCCAGGAAAAACTCGTCTGGATGGCCAGCGAAATCTCCAAGGCCCAGCTGCTCTCGCTCCAGGTGGGACGCCTGAAGGATGCGGGCAAAGTGGGCCACCAGCACATCTCGATGGCCAAGCGGAACAACGTGTGGATGGCTCTCGAATGCGCGCGCGTGGCTCGCGACATCCTGGGCGCAAACGGAATTACGGAGGACTACCCGATCATGCGCCACATGATGAACCTGGAATCGGTGAAGACCTACGAAGGCACCCACGACGTGCACTCGCTGATTATCGGGCAGAGCGTTACGGGGATTGACGCGTTCTGAGGCACCCCCAAAAGTTGCGTAGTCCGAACGATACCTAACTCCACCCACCCTTGCAGGATAATCGGTACTGATGATATTCCGGTGCACTTCTTGCCCTTCAGTAGCTTTACATTATGCCATAAGCATGGCATACTAGATAAGCAAATGGCGTGGAGGAATTGCAGTGAAGCCAATCTGGAGACAGCCATACGGGAAGGGTGATGACGAGTTGTGGATTGGGGTGCCTAGCTGGGATGTGGAGAACGAACACGGGAAGCTCTCGATCAAGTTTGCGTACAGAAAGGACGGCAGGATACCCCGGACAGCCCCTGAGGTTCCAGAAGAAGTCGTGGTCGAAATGCTTTTGATGTTGGTCGCACATGGTCGCCTGAGTCCTGAAGATCGAGAGCGGCTCGAAAGGGTGATCTCGCGTATCGGCGGTTCGAGACGACAACTCGATGCAGACGAAGCCAAGCGACTCGCCAGCTATGGGGCGGAGTTGCTAAAGAGGTTCCACCAGGAGTACGAGAAAGATCCCACGCACAGGGACACAGAATATGCACGCGGCCAGGTGACTGGCTACCGTCACCTTCTCGACTTCATGTACGGGCGACGCCAAACGGAGATGATTGTCGATATGGCCAGCCGCGACGCTGGGTACACCGTTCCTCACGCAGGGCCGATGACCGAAGATGGAGGGGGTTACTACGGCTTCGATTCGGGTGCGCACATGTTCATCGGCAAGCTGCCCGAAACGAAAGGTTGAACCACTGGGTGCCCAGTCGTTAGAGCGCCCTGAGCCAGACTACCAGTTTGCGCTCTCATCTTACGTAAGGCGGCAGATCCCTTGAAAAGAGACGACGATCTGAATGACGTAATCCGAGAAGAGAGCAGCCGAGGTAGAAAGCGGCCGATCAACACCGCCGCGATCAGCGAGAAGGCCGAAAGGACAGGCGCGGTGCTCCGCATATTTCAGCGCGGCACGCGGGAGGATTTGCGGGCACTTCTGAAAACGTGGAATTACACGAAAGAGGAAATCGATGCAGCGCTTATCGCGTACGACGCTGCACGCGAGCAGCAATCTTCTTAGTTTCGGAATCGGCCTGTGCCCGCTTCTCGGGAGTCATCTTGGCGGCACGTTCGTTGATCTCAGTCGCGAAACGTTGGGCCAAATCCTCCAACCGGTCTTCGTTCGGACGCTTTAGTTTGGCTACGGCCATGGGGTTCCCTTGTCTTGCTGCAATACTACCACTCCCATTGTCGCTTGCAGATTAAGATGATGCAAGACTGACTTTGGTAACCTCATGCAGTGGGTTTCTCCCGCGGCGGTTCCACCGCGAGGAACTCTTCGACAAAGCGCCGGGCATATCCTTCCAGCAAAGCTGGCACGCGTTGCGGGTCGCTCGACCTCAAAATCANNAGGCGCCGCCCACCCGCGCCGCACATTCCAAGAAATAGAAATGCCCATCGGCGTGCGCCTGGATGAATTCGGTATGCGCCACGCCCCGCAGCAGTCCCAGTGCCGCAATCAGGTCGCGATTGATCTCGCGCAAGCCCGCATCCGCATCACTGCCTCGCGGCACAACGCAAGTGGTGAAGATTCCGCCACCCTGGGCCACGTTGATCGGAGGCCTGCCGTATTTGCTTACGCTGGCGAAGAGCACCTCATTCTCCGATACCACGGAATCCACGTGATAGACCTCGCCCGGAACAAATTTCTCCAGCAGAAACGACGACTGCTTGTCTCCCAGTAGCTCCAGCACGGGCCACAACTCTTCGGCGGCATGAATCTTCTTGATCCCGATCGCCGATGCCTCCTGCCTCGGTTTAAGCACCCATGGTCCCGGAACATGTTCGAGGTAGTANNCGTCGAGCGCGACGATGCGGTCGATCTTCTGCGTACGGGTCAAATGAGTTACAGCCTGCACGATGTCGGGGATGGAAATTTCGGTGGGAAGATAGAACGTGTCGTCCAAACTTTCCCGCGGCCAGTCGGCATCTCGCAGCTTCTCCGCGGTAAGCAGGATCACGCGGCATCCCTGGCGCTTGCACTCGCGCATGAACTCCTGCCCCTTCTCGTTGGTCGTGATGCACAGGAAAGTTAGCGAGCGTGATTCCGGCATGGGATCTCTTTCAAAACAGGGTTGTGAGGATAACACGTCACCCACCGTGTCGGTATCCGTATTTCTCATGGCTCCAGCCGTTTCTTTCAATCTCCTCGCAATTGCGTTATATTCTCAGGCCGGTCGGAATGGCCGGTTCGAAGTGCTCGCTGGGAGGCTCTCATGGCTACGCAAACCCGTCCGGAAGGCAAGGCTCGCAGTTTCGGGGAAAACATTGAAAGCGACCTGGCGTCACGCTTTCTGCGCGTAGTGGAAGTGGCGGCCATCGCCTCGGCGCGCACCATGGGTCAGGGCGAGCGCAAACTCTCCGACCAGGTTGCCACTGAAGCCATGCGCCAGACCATGGACTGCATACCCATGCGCGGTACCATCGTGATCGGTGAGGGCGAACGCGATGAGGCGCCCATGCTCTACATCGGCGAGAAAGTTGGCGCCGAGTTTCCCGACGGCCGCGAAGTGCCCGAGGTCGACATCGCCGTCGATCCGCTCGAAGGCACCAACCT
>PMXH01000504.1 GCA_003165855.1 Acidobacteriaceae bacterium
TCCATGGTGCTTAATTCGTCGGTGACGGAACGCGCGTCGAGCGGCAATCCGTCGAGATGGCTGATGCTGCGCAGCCGCGTGGTGAGTTCCGGCTTCAGGTCCAGCTTGAGCAGGCTGAGCATCTGCGCATCGCGGTTCTGCTCGACCACATAAACACGCTCGTGCTGCTCGATGAATTCGTGCACTTCCCGCGTGAAGGGATAGGCTCGCAGCCGCAGGTAATCGGTTTCGATCGCATACTCGGTACGCAACTGGTCGCGGCTTTCGATGATTCCCCAATGCGACGTGCCGTAGGCGATGATCCCGATTTTTGCATTCGCGCCCTTGAGAATTTCCGGCCGCGGAACAAACGAGCGCGCCGTCTCGAACTTGCGATTCAGCCGCTCCATGTTGTTTTCGTAGTCGTCGGGCCGCTCGCTGTAATTGGATTTATCATTGTGTCCGCTGCCCCGCGTGAAGTAGGCCGCCGCGGGATGGTCCGTTCCCGGCAGCGTCCGGTATCCAACGCCGTCGCCGTCGAGATCCTTGTAGCGGGCAAATCCACCGAGCTTCTCCAGTTCTTCCTTGCCCAGCACCTTGCCCCGCTTGATCGGCGCGGTAGGATATTCGAATGGATCGGACATCCAGTTATTCATTCCAAGATCGAGATCGGACATGACGAAAACCAGCGTCTGGAACTGCTCCGCCAGATTGAAAGCATCCCCCGCCATGCTGAAGCACTCCGCCACGGAGCATGGAATCAGCATCATGTGTTTCGTATCGCCGTGCGAAAGAAAAGCTGTGGAAAGAATGTCGCCCTGTGAAGTGCGCGTTGGCAAACCGGTCGAGGGTCCAACGCGTTGAATGTCCCAGATCACGCCAGGAATTTCGGCGTAATAAGCCAACCCGGCAAACTCCGACATCAGCGAAATGCCCGGACCCGCAGTCGCCGTCATGCTGCGCGCTCCGGCCCAACCGGCGCCAATCACCATGCCGATGGCAGCCAGTTCATCCTCGGCCTGAACGATGGCGAACGTGGCTTTGCCATCCGGACCGATGCGGTATTCCTTCATGTATTCGATCATCGTCTCCACCAGTGAAGACGATGGCGTGATGGGATACCACGTGACGACGGTGCATCCGGCAAACATGCAGCCCAGAGCCGCAGCCGAGTTGCCGTCGACGATGATCTTGCCCGCGGTCTTGTCCATGCGCTCGATGTAGAATGCTCCGCGTTTCTGCAGACTGGCCTTCGCGTAGTCGAATCCCGCTTGCGCGCCGGCTAGATTCAAGTTGGCGGCTTTCGCCTTTTTAGCGAACTGCTTGCGGACCGCTTTCTCCACCTCGCCCATATCGATTTCGAGCAACTGCGCGACCACGCCCACGTACACCATGTTCTTGACCAACTTGCGCAGCTTCGCCTCTGGGCAAACCGTCGCAACCAGTTTGTCGTAGGGAACCGAATAGAAAATCAGGTCATTGCGCAGTTTGTCGAGAGCGAGAGGTTCGTCATAGAGCACGGAAGCGCCGGGCGCCAGCGACATCACGTCGTCCTGGGCAGTTTCCGCGTTCATTGCAATCAGGAAGTCAATTTCCTTCTTGCGGCCGATGTAGCCGTCTTTGTTGGCGCGAATCGTATACCAGGTTGGCAGGCCGGCGATGTTCGAGGGGAACAGGTTCTTGCCCGAAATTGGTACGCCCATCTGAAAAATAGCGCGCAACAATACCGTGTTTGAACTGTTCGAGCCCGAGCCATTCACCGTGGCAACCTGAATGCTCATGTCGTTGACGATGCGCTTGCGCCCCAATTGCCCGCCCGCACCATGGGGTGCAACATCCGTAGTGGCCATCCCTACACCTTCCTTTGATTAGCAGGCAGAGTGGATCTGCCCGAGCTTCCCCAATTTGCACGGAGCAAACAGTTCATTATACGGCGGCAGCGTTCGCTCGGCATACCAAATCGCCCGCCGGAAAGCCGGGAGGAACCTGTTTGGGAACCAGAAGCGAAAAGAAAGACAACTTTGGACTCTCAGGACTCCGTCTTGTAGAACTGGGCCATGTTGCGGAACTTCTTGTAGCGGGACGCTACTAATTCCGAGGTCGAGAGTTTCTTCAATTCCGTGAAGTGCCTCTGCAAACTGACATCGAGCAGGTTCGCCGCCGCTTCGTGATCCCGGTGCGCCCCGCCTTCGGGTTCCGGCACGATGTCGTCGATGCAACCCAGTTCGCTGAGATCCGTCGCGGTGATTCGCATGGCTTCCGCCGCCAGCTCTTTCTTGGTAGAATCTCTCCACATGATGGCGGCACAGCCCTCGGGTGAAATCACCGAGTAAATCGAGTTCTCCATCATCAGTACGCGGTCGGCCACGGCAATCGCCAATGCCCCGCCGCTGCCTCCCACTCCAATCACCGTGGCGATGATGGGCACTTCAAGCCGCGCCATCTCCCGTAAATTGTGCGCAATCGCCTCGGCCTGCCCGCGTTCCTCTGCGTGAATTCCGGGGTAAGCTCCGTCGGTATCCACCAATGTGAAAATCGGCCTGCGAAACTTTTCCGCAACCTGCATTACCCGCAGTGCCTTGCGGTAGCCCTCGGGATGCGGCGTCCCAAAATTGCGGTACACGCGCTGCTTCATGTCCCGCCCCTTCTGGGTCCCGACCACCAGAATCTCCTCGCCATGAAAGCGAGCCATCCCGCAAATAATCGCCGCATCGTCACCAAAGCTGCGGTCGCCGTGGATTTCACTCCAGTCCGTGAATAGCCGCTCGACGTAGTCGAGCATCTGCGGACGCTGCGGATGCCGTGCCAGCTCGGTCTTCTGCCAAGCGGTCTGCAACTCCTTCATCTCCTGCCGCAGAATATGGACGCGCTCCTGGAGTTGCGCGAGCTGGCGCTGAGTTTCTTCATTCGGCCCGGCAGTGGCTTCGATCAGCGCCACCTGCCGCTCGATCTGCTCCAGTTCCTGCTGCGCCTTGTGAGTTGCTTCCATGGCTTATATGAGTACGGTTAAGCGGATCCGATTCAACTAATCACTCTTACGCTGCCGCGTCCGCACAACTGTTCCACTCGGGCGATGAAGTTTCGATCCGGCAGCACATTATAGCCCGCCGCCTCCATCACCACCATGAAATCACCCGTACGTTCCACGTCAAATAACACCCGCGCTTCGCCCTTGCGCTCTCTAAAAAGCGTGTGAAGATCGTCAACCGTGGACTCAGCCGCTGTTTCCAGCGGCACGCGAATGCGAATCGCGCGCGGCAGCGGAACCTTGGCGTCCTCCAGCGGCATGATTTCAGCGGCCGTAATCTTTGGATTGGTTCCTTCTTCAATTCTTACCCCGGCGCGCACCAGCACCGGAACCTCCAGCTTCACCTTATCCTGAATGCGCTTGTAGGCTTCCGGAAAGACGATCATGTCGATCGAACCGGACATATCCTCGAGCGTGGCTTGCGCGTAGAAATCTCCGCGCTTGCTCTTGAGCACACGCACGTTGCCGATGATTCCAGCCGTCGCGATGGTCTCATCCTTCCCGGTAGACCGCGTCATCACCGCGATCTCGTCGATGCGCAGCGCCTGCAGATCGGCCAGCTTGTCTTTGTATTTCTCCAGCGGATGCCCGGTGATGAAGAAGCCCAGGATCTCTTTTTCCGCAGCCAGGCGCGCCTGCTCATCCCAATCAGGAATGTTTGGCAGCCTGTCGTTATTGGCCTCGGACTCTTCCTGTTGAAACACTCCGAACAGCCCGTGCTGTCCCGATTCCACATCGCGCTGCGCCTTCTGAGCCCGATCCATAGCGCGGTCCAGCACAGTCATCAATTGTGCGCGTCGCCCCAGCGAATCCATCGCTCCGCTCTTGATCAGCGACTCCAGCACGCGCTTGTTGAGCAACCTCAGATCGACGTTCTCGCAGAACTCATAAATAGACTTGAAGCGTCCAAGCTTCTTCCGCGCCCCGACAATCGATTCGATCGCATTGCCGCCGACGTTCTTCACTGCCGCCAGCCCAAACCGAATGGCCTCTCCGTGCGGCGTGAAGTTCGCGTCGGAAACGTTGATGTCCGGCGCCTCAACCGCGATGCCCATCTCGCGGCACTCATTGATGTACTTCACCACGTCATCGGTACTGCCCGTGACCGAGGTCAGCAACGCCGCCATGAACTCGACCGGATAATGCGTCTTCAGATACGCCGTGTGATAGGCCAGCAGCGCGTAAGCGGCGGAGTGAGACTTATTGAATCCGTATCCCGCAAACTGCGCCATGAGATCGAAGATCTTCTCGATCTTCTTCGGCGGAAATTTGCGCTGCGCGGCGCCCTGCACGAAGCGTTCGCGCTGCTGCGCCATCTCCTCGGCCTTCTTCTTGCCCATGGCGCGCCGCAGCAAATCGGCTTCACCGAGGGAGTAGCCAGCCAGCCGGTTCGCGATCTGCATCACCTGCTCCTGGTACACGATTACGCCCAGCGTCTCCTGAAGAATTTCTTTCAGCTCCGGCAGTTCGTACTCGACTTTCTTGCGTCCGTGCTTGCGGTCCACGAAATCGTCAATCATTCCACCCTGGATGGGTCCCGGCCGGTAGAGGGCATTCAGCGCCGTAAGATCTTCGATCGAATTCGGCTGATACTTGCGCAACACGTCCCGCATGCCGTGCGATTCAAACTGNNTCGTCGTTCTTCGTCCGGTGCAGCGGAACCAACTCCGTCAGAGGACGCGGCGAAATCACCACACCAGCGGCGTGAACTCCGGAATTGCGCACCATCCCTTCCAGCTTTTTCGCCGTTTGCATCAACTCGCGAATCTGCCCATCCTTCTCCATCGCCTCGCGCAGTTGCGGGGAGTCTTCGATGGCCTGATCGAGGGT
>PMXH01000042.1 GCA_003165855.1 Acidobacteriaceae bacterium
AAGCTGACGGATGCGGAGGCAATCGAGGCCCAGTGCGTTGAGTTATCTGTAGTTGGCAAGAGCTTTCTTTGTTGATTAGCAGGGCGGCACGTCGTTTACATGTAAACGACGTGTTGCGTCCTCAGTTCCAGCAGCGGTGCCGTACCGCAGGTGCAATCTCAACTTCTTTGTAGCCGGCCCAGTCGCTCGGTTCGTCCGATTCGCCATCGGTAGTCAATCGGAGCCACGCGGGTCGCTCGCACGAGCTGAAGATCGCGCAAGCCTAAGCTGCGCGGGTAGGACCAGTCCGCGCTTTCCACCTCGACGGGCTCTTCCGTCCATAGCGCCTCGTCGCGAATAACTTCCGCAATGCGCAGGCATTGCCCTCCTTTGGAAACCGATAGCCCGAACGGCGCGTATTTCAGCACTCGCTCGCGCTCTTCCAATGACGCAAAAGGTGAACCTGGCGCTAGCGCATTACTCGCGGTGCGGCGCATTGCGAGGGACGCCAGCGCGTCTCCCGTTGTTGGCTCCACGCGAAGTCTCCATGCCGCGTCGTCGTTCCAGAATCGAACCCGCGCAGTGTGGAAACGAAAGTCGGTGAGTCCGTTCCCAACCGCGCCGAACAGTGGACGATCGACATCGCTGCGCAGAAAATACAGTCCTTCAATCGACCGATCACCGGCGAGGGTTGCTCGCACCTGAACTCGATATGCGATGTGCCAGTACGTCACGCCGAGCGCATGAGGCGTGAATCGCGTCCTCATCCGATCAACGTGACAGACGACGATGTTGAAGAACGCAGCCCCGTGACAGGTGATCAGATCCAGACCAGCTGGCACAAGCGCCGCTGCCTGTTCGGGATCAATCCCGTACGACAAGAGAAAGCACACATCGATCCTACCGATCATATCGAGTTTCATGACAGGACCAGGAAGAGCGCAAACGCGCCATTCAATACTCCAACCCACAGACCGATCGACATGCTCAGTGGCATTCCCAGGCGCAGCGCCTTGCGTGCGAAGTAGACCGCCATCGACACGTCTGCTGCCAACAGCAACGCGAGATGCGCAGCGACGAAAGCGGTGCTTGCTCTATTAAGCGCGGTAGCGGCCACGGCTAGGTTGGCCACACTGGCTAAGCTCAACACCGCGATCCCCAGTGCCATGGTGCGCAAACAGATATCGAACCACTCCCAGGCGCCACCAGCACGGCGAGCTCCAAGCAAAGCCAGTCCGAACACGGGCCAGGAAATTCCAGATGCGAGGGCGACACGCGTGCTCCAGAGCCAAGCTCCATGCGAAATGGTACCAACCAGGAAGCTCGCCCCATAAGCTGCTGTTCCAATCAGCGCGACCAGAACCACCGCGACACGCGCCATACCTGAAAGAGGCCGATCTCCGGTCGAAGCGGTAACTGGCTGTCGAACGCTCTCGGCGACTCCGTCGATTCGCTCGAATGTTCCTTCGTAGCCGAAGAACGCACCGAACATCCGATTAGAAATAGTCACGCGAATGCCCAAGGATGTCTCGCTCTCCTGCCACTCTTGAATAGTGGCTTCACCGGCGAGGAATCGCGGCAAGGGGAATCGAATTGGCAACCCGAATGGCGTGAGCCATTGCCGACGCGATCGGAGCGTGATGGCACCATTTTCGATCGTCGGAACGAGTTCGACCAAAAGATGACGTCTGTGTCCGAGAGCATCCAGGATCACATCAGCTTTCTCGTCATATAGCATTGTCGCTTCAAAGCTCCGTTCCACATCGGGAAAATGAAACTTGCGTTCGAAGGTCATGCGAGCGATGCCGTCTGTCCCGATGAAAAATCGATTCATGATCTGGAACGAGATTCCGTCTCCAGTTTCCGGAAACAGCGTGTGCATCCAGCTTCCCACCCACAGAAACGGAGCGCTGAGCCATCGGCGGAGCCCTTCGATGCGCCAGACGCTTTTCATGGTGCCTTGGTATCTGTGGACTCCCAGCTCTGGCGTCAGATGTGCCTGCACAAGCGGCGCCGCCAGATGAAGGTCTTCGCGTAGCGCCTCGGCAAAAGGTGACCGCCCTTTATCCCGCACCTCGCGACGCCGGCGAGGTTTCGCGCGAGAAGCCAAGGGCGAAAGATCAGAAAGGCCCCAGACTATTAGCCCGCAAGCCAGAAGCCCAAGATTCTTGGAAATGCCACCAAGCGGATCAGCCAGAACCGCCGGGCGCACCGATGTCACGAGAGTAGCGAGCGAGATGATCCCGATAGTCGAGAGGATCGCAGCAACTTTTTCGAAGCGGCCCAAGAGAAGCCAGAGTCCGAACCCGATCTCTGCGAAGCCCAACGCGGCGAGGGTATGACTGGGTGTGCGCCAAAACAGACCAGCGTTCTGAACGAGAGCAATCTCGTCCGCTCGCTGAATCAGGATTTTCGGAATTAGCCCTTCGTATATCCAAGTGAGCGCCAGCGCGTAGCGCGCGACTACCTTGAGGAGCCATAGCCGAAAAGATGTTTCGGGCTGAACGCCATCTTCGATCCAGATGCGTAGCCGGTCGAAACTCCATCGGGTCGCCCAAATCATGAGTGGCCGAAACAGCAGATCGAGCACACGCCCGAACCAACCGTGGCGGATTGCGTAGTCGTAGACGGTGCTGAAGCGAACCGTCCCGGCTTGGTCGCTGTATGTCCAGGAACCTGTGCCTTCCCGGATGATGGACTTGGCGTCCGTTGAACCGAACCTGAGCGCTGATGTCGCGCGCTCAGGATCACCGATCGTTTCACCCCATCCCTTCACTGCAAGGCCAAACCCGATGCGGGTCGCGTAGCGAAAGCGCTGGGGTTCACTCGCCGACTCACGAGGTAGATACTCGATGTCGGTGAACCGGAGATCCCATCTGGCGTGAAGCTGCGGTGTCTGCGATAGACGCCACACAGTGTCCCGATCTGACTTGATGTGAGTTTCAGCGGTGAGCTTCATAGGTCAATGAAACGCTTCTTGTATTCGGCGCTCGGCATCAAACAGCTCTCGTATCGCCCGAAGAGCCGATAGCGGTATCGGGACATTAGGTCGTAGACCCGATCCAGTAATGCGCTTGGCAACACTCCGAAGAGCCCCAACCAGCGCCACGGGGCACCAAGCTTCTCCATCACGAACAGCGCCGCGCTGGCCTTGGAGAGGAGCACCGGCGATTCGGAGCGGTAGTTCGTCACGAGATAAAAGGTGTTCAGATCGTCTGCATTTTTGCCGAACCGTTGCAAAGTAGATCGACCCACCACGCCCTGGATCGACGCGAAATCGAAGACACCTCGGTTGTCGCGAGGCAGCACGAAATTATTCAAGCGATTGCACAACCCGCACACCCCGTCGTAGAGAACCAAGTGTTCGCCTAGGGGCGGGATCGACGCTTGCCAACCTGATTCAGCCATGCTCTAATATAGTAAACATGTTCACTGAAAATAGCAAGCAGCCAGAGAACCCCGAAGTAACCATCAACCGGCGTAAACGGGGCCGGCCGCGAGGGCGAACACCGCAGGGTGCAGCGGCAAGGCTCGGTCTTTACAACACGGCGATCGAACTGATTGCGGAGCGCGGGTACGAGGCGACGACCTTACGAGGCGTGGCGGACCGGGCAGGCGTCAGCGTCGGGCTTCTCTACCGCTACTTCCAGAGCAAGCGTGCGGTAGTCCTTGCCCTGTACGACGAGCTCTCCGCAAAATACGCCGCCCGTGCGGCGGAAATGAAGAGCGGCACGTGGCGTGACCGGTTCATGTTTGCGCTCACCACGAGTTTGCAGGTCCTGAGTCCTCATCGAAGCACCCTCGCTGCGCTGGTTCCGGTCATGGTCGGCGACGCGAATGAAGGGTTGTTTACATCAGCCACAGCATTCTCGCGACAGCGAGTACACAAGGTCTTCCATGATGCCGTGGTCGGCGCGACCGACGCGCCTCGGTCAGAGGTTACGGCAGCACTGGGTCGACTCCTCTATCTAGTGCACCTGGCGATTATTCTGTGGTGGCTATTGGACAAGAGCCCGCAGCAGCGGGCGACGACTGCACTCATGGCCTTGGTAAGGCGGGCGCTTCCGGCTTGTGCGCTGACGCTCC
>PMXH01000510.1 GCA_003165855.1 Acidobacteriaceae bacterium
ACTTGTTCAGACGTTCCTTAGCTCACTTCAGATTGACAAAAGCTCCGAATAAGCTTAGTATAATAATCAAGAAGGTATTAGTTTCTTTCTTACTCTTTCTGGTCTTCGGCACTAAGTTAGCCCACATCTGATTATTTTTCATAGCGCACCTCTGAAAGAGTAATCGCGTTCACACTACTATCGCATCGCGAAACTTCATGTCGGTTTCACCGGTCCGTCCGCATCCGTCGTCTCTGCCAGGAGGCAAAATGATTATCAAAAATACAAAGTTTCTTGTGAAAGTGAACCGTGGTGGTGCCCGCGCCGCCGAATATGTACTGCGAATTGACCGGAGCCCCATTCAGACGACAACCAACAAGAAGCTGGCATTGGCTATGGGAAGATTCACAGCCGAGGACGCTGTTAAGTCCATGCAAAATTCCCGATGCACCCCGGAGTTGATCTCGGTACAGGTCTGACTCCGCTCTCCTGTCCGCTCTCCCGATCTCTGTGCAATTTCTCTAAGTTGGTGCCGGACTAGTCCCATCTAGCTCCGGCCGGGGCGTTCGCTATTTGGCTTCGAACCGCTCACAGCGAAGTACAGGATGTAGAGATAGCAGATCACAGGAAGAAAAAAGGCGTGGTGGATTCCGATCCTATCGGCAATCGCGCCTTGCGCCAGCGGGATCAGCGCTCCGCCAACAATCGCCATGATCATGATTCCGGAGCCGTCCCCGGTGAGCGGTCCCAGTTCCGCTACGCCCAGGGTAAAAATGCTCGGGAACATGATGGAATTAAAGAACCCCACCAGGATGATGCTCCACATGGCAAAGTGTCCCGTGCTGATCATGGAAATCGCAACGAGAGCGGCGGCACACACTGCGCAAATGCCCAGCAGTCGCCCCGTCTTCATCGTCTGCAATAGCCCGGACCCGATGAAACGTCCGACCATCGCTCCCCCCCAGTAAAAAGCAACGAAACTGGCTGCGACTTTCTCGGTCAGGCCGCCAATTTCAGGCTGGCTGAAATAGTTGACCAGGAAGCTTCCGATCGAAACCTCCGCGCCGACATAAACGAAGATCCCGATCGCACCTAGAATCAGATTTCGATGTTCCCAGATCGAGTCGTTTACTTTTTCGCCAACTTTGTGCTGGGCGTGGGGAATTTTCGGTAACTTGAAACTACCGATTGCTATTGCCAGCAACACCAACGCAATGCCCAAACCCACATAGGGAGTCTTGACGGTGGCTGCCTCATGCAAGCGATAGGCCTGCAAGGCATCGGGTGCCAGCCCGCGTATCTGTTCCATCGTTCTGGGCGCCGCACTCAGAATCAGGAGTCCTCCGAAAAACGGAGCCAGAAACGTTCCCAGTGAGTTGAACGCCTGCGTAAGGTTCAGGCGGCTCGACGCCGTCTCGGGTTTACCTAACACCGTGACGTACGGATTAGCCGCCACCTGGAGACAAGTGATGCCAGCAGCTAGCACGATGAGCGCGACCAGGAACAGCGGAAACGACGGGACGCTGGCCGCGGGCACAAACAGAAATGCGCCAGCACCCATGGTCAGCAAACCTACTACCATCGAGCGCTGATAGCCTATCCAGTCGATGACCTTAGCCGACGGTATGGAGAAAAGAAAATATGCTCCAAAGAAGGCAAACTGAATGAGCATGACCTCTGCGTAATTCAGATCGAAAATTGGCTTCAGGTGAGGGACGAGAATGTCATTGAGACAAGTCAGAAAGCCCCACATGAAAAATAATGTAGTCACTACGGCCAGCGGGCCTGTAGAAGATGATGGGGAATCAGGAGAAACTGCGGTAGAAGGACTCGGCGGCGCGATTGACATAGTTGTGGCTTCCGCTCGGAATCATAGCACTGGGAGCCGGGGCTGGGCATTTCTCTTTGTCGGAAGAGTAATCGATCTTCTGTAGACGATCAGTCAGAAGCATCTGCCCGTTATCAAAAATCACAAAGAGCTACACCGCGTTGCCCGCGAGGTCCTGCAACTTTACCAGCCAGTTCGGCGGTTCGGGCAGAATCGCGAACGTAGGAAGCTTGCCGCGCACCATGGCAACTTCGTCGCACCGGTGAAATCTGGGGCAGACGTGGCAATCCTTGTAAATCTTGTCGGGAAGATCCTCACGTTGCGCCATCTCAAAGCCCTGGCGTGCAAAAAATTCTGGGGCGCGCGTGAAAAGGCAGATGCAATCCACCCGGTGCCGCTTCGCCTCAGCCATCAGAGCCTTCATCAATCGACCGCCGCCGCCCTGCCCTTGAACCTGAGGCCCCACGGTGATCGACCGGATCTCAGCCAGGTGCGTGCCATAAAGATGCAGCGCGCCGCATCCGATGATGCGGCCTTCATTTTCCAGGACCACGAAGTCTCTTACGTTCTCGCAAATCTCCGCCAGCGTGCGCGGCAGTAAAGTGCCATCGCTCGAATAGGCAGAGATTAAGCTATGGATGTGCTCGGCATCCGGCAGAATGGCTTTACGCGTGCGCATGAAAGTTGATCTCCTCGCGCAGGGACTCGATTTTCTTTCTCGCCNNTGAAAGCTCTCATCGAATGCGGGATTTAGACTCCGCAACTCGTCGACCGTCAGATCCTGGAGCTCACATTGTTTTTCCAGGCACAGCTTCACCGCTTTGCCGACCTGCTCGTGTGCGAGCCGGCTAGGAACTCCGCGGTTGACCAAGTAGGTTGCTGCCGCCCACGCGTTCATAAATCCCGACTGCGCGGCCTGGTTCATGCGCTCGTGACTAAACTCGACCGCCTTCATCCACCCCGCGACCAGCTGCAACAGCCCAAGGGCCGTATCCGCGGCATCGAACAAAGGCTCTTGCGTTTCCTGCAAGTCTTTGTTGTAAGCCAGAGGCAAACCCTTCAACGCAACCATCAACGCCATTGCACTTCCGATCACGCGGCCGGCTTTGCCCCGCACCAGCTCGAGAAGATCTGGATTCTTCTTTTGCGGCATGGCGCTGCTGCCTGTCGAATAAGCCTCAGGCAACTGCACAAAGCCGAACTCTTGCGAGGAGAAGATAATCATCTCCTCCGCCCACCGGCTCAAGTGCAGACCCAGGAGTGAGAGCGCGTTGACGAACTCCAGAACGAAATCGCGATCGCTGGTGGCGTCGATACTGTTCGCCGTTGGACCGGAGAAGTCGAGCTCTTCCGCCATGAAGGCACGATCGAGCGGCAGAGTTGCACCGGCCACAGCGCCCGATCCCAGCGGACATAGGTTCAGGCGCTTCCGGCAATCGGCGAGCCGGTCCGCGTCCCGCAAAAACATTTCGACATAGGCCAGCAGCCAATGAGCGACCAACACAGGCTCGGCGTGCTGCAAATGCGTGTAAGCTGGCATGGCGGCGGCGCCAGCCTGATCAGCTCGGTCGGTGAAGGCTCCGCAGACTTCACTCAGTTCGCTTCGCAGTTGATCGATCGTCGCGCGAACGTAGAGGCGGAGGTCGGTGGCGATCTGCTCGTTGCGGCTGCGCCCGCTATGCAACTTGTATCCAGTCTCGCCGATTCGTGCTACCAGCTGCCTTTCGACAAAATGATGCACGTCCTCGGCTTCATCGTCTTCCACCGGACCTTTAGACGTCGCCGCCATCTCGCCAATCTGCTGCATTCCTTCCAGAATGCCGATGAGTTCGGCGGCGGACAGAACGCCGGCGTTCTTCAGGGCACGAGCATGGGCGCCGCTCGCCGCCAGTTCATAACTCAGCAGCATGCGGTCGAAATCAAACGACCGCTGCCAACGCTCGAATTGCGGATCCAGCGGCTGCCGGAACCGGCCCGACCACATCTTCATCGCGCAACCTCCAGGCGAGCCCGCGCGCGTGTGCGCGAAGGCAGTCCGAGGATCCGGATGAATCCTTCCGCATCTTTCTGGTCGTAACTGTCGCCCATGGTGAACGACGAGAGATCGGTGCGATAGAGCGAGTGCTCGGACTCGCGGCTGACCACGGAAACGTTTCCTTTGTACAGAGAGAGCGTCACGGTGCCGGTCACTTCTGTCTGCGTGTTGGCGACAAAAGCGTCCAAGGCCTCGCGCAGCGGCGTAAACCACAGTCCGAAGTAAACAAGTTCCGCGTACTTCAGCCCTATGTGTTGCTTGAAGTGTGCGACCTCCCGCTCCAGGCACAATGCTTCCAGTTCGCGATGCGCTGCGATCAGCAACGTTCCACCGGGCGTTTCATAACATCCGCGCGACTTCATGCCGACGAAGCGGTTCTCCACCAAATCCACCCGGCCGATGGCGTTGCGCGCACCAATTTCGTTCAGCAACTCAACCAGAGACACCGGATCAAGCTTCATGCCGTCTACCGCGACCGGAATCCCTTTCTCGAAACCGACGGTCACTTGCTCGTTCTGGTCCGGCGCTTCTTGTGGAGAGCGAGTCATTTGCCACGTTGCCGGCAGAGGCGCATTCGCGGCATCTTCGAGTTCTCCACCTTCGTGACTAAGGTGCCAGAGATTGCGGTCCCGGCTGTGAATTTTCTCGCGGCTCGCTGCCACCGGGATGCCGTGCTGTTCGGCGTAATCGAGGCAATCTTCCCGCGATTTCAGCGACCACTCCCGCCACGGCGCGATCACTTTCAGCTCCGGCGCGAGCGCCTGATACGTCAACTCAAAACGAACCTGATCGTTTCCCTTGCCGGTGCAGCCGTGCGCCACCGCGGTCGCACCCTCGCGCAGAGCGACTTCCACTTGATGCTTTGCGATCACGGGACGCGCCAGCGATGTGCCCAGCAGGTACTTATGCTCGTACACCGCGCCGGCCTGCAGCGCCGGAAAAACGTATCCCGTCAGAAACTCCTCGCGGAGATCCTCCACGATCACGTTGCTTGCGCCGGTCGCGTAGGCCTTCTCGACCACGGCTTCAATGTCATCGCCCTGGCCCACATCGCCCACCATCGCGATGACGCTGTAATCGTAGTTTTCTTTGAGCCACGGAATAATAATGGAGGTATCGAGTCCTCCGGAATAAGCAAGAACAACTTTTTCAGGCATGCGCGCTCCTTGCGGGCAGACGATCGCCGCCGCCCAGCAGCAAATAGATAATTGCTTTTTGTACGTGCAGGCGGTTTTCTGCCTGCTCGAAGATTAGAGACTGCTCCGAATCCATAACCGCATCCGTCACTTCCAACCCGCGATGCGCTGGCAGGCAGTGCAGGAACACCGCGTGGGGCGCGGCTTCCGCCATAAGTTCTGTATTCACTTGATAAGGCGGAAAGATCCGTGCGCGCTCGTTCTCCTGGCGCTCCTGCCCCATGCTTGTCCACGCATCCGTGTAAATCGCATCGGCTCCGGCAACCGCTTCGTGCGGATCGGTCAGCAAATGGATTTCGGCTCCGGTCTCTTCGGCAATTTCACGCGCCGCGGCGACAATTTCCGCATCGGGCGCATAGCCCGGCGGAGTTGCCACGCGGATTGACGATCCCAGGCACGCACACGTCAGCAGCAATGAATGCGCCACATTGTTGCCGTCACCTACATAGGCCAGGCAACGGTCCTTTACATCTCCGAACCGCTCTATCAGCGTCAGATAATCGGCCAGCGCCTGGCAGGGATGCTCAAGATCGCTGAGCGCGTTAATCACCGGAACGGAAGCATGTTCCGCCATGCCGTCGATGGTCTGCTGCGAGTACGTGCGCAACACAATCAGGTCCACCCAGCGCTCCAGGTTGTGGGCCACGTCGCTCAACTTCTCGCGGGCATCGAGCCGTTCGTGAGTCTGGTCGACGAACATCGCAGTGCCGCCCAGGCTCACCATTCCTGCCTCAAACGTCAGCCGGGTTCGCAGAGAGGGTTTCTCGAAGAACATCACCATCTGTCGGCCGGTGAGCACCCTGCGAAAGTCCGCGGGACGCGCCTTCATGATTCCAGCCAGATGCAGCACTGCGTTCGCACCCACGGGACCGAGATCGCGAGTCGAGACCAGGTCGGGACACCAAAACACTTGCGGAACTCTTTCGGGAGTGACCGCCATTCCGCCTTGCACATGACTATTCAACTTTGACTCCTTACTTCTGAACCTGCGTACCTGCCGGTTGCGATTTGTACTTGTACTGCGCGGCGACTGACTGACTCATGAATAAGTAACCTCTGTGCCGCACGACAACTTGGTCAGATAAAACTGCGGCAGGATCTCCGCTTCGTTTGCGGGGAAAATTCTCACTCGTCCAACCCCTTGCTTCAGTGCCTGCCCGCAGGCCTGCAGTTTCGGCAGCATGCCTCCGCTGATGATCGAAACGGCGGCCAGTTCGGCGGCCTGCTTCGTGCTCAGCCAGGGCATCACGATTCCGGCGGCATCTTTCACCCCCGGCACGTCGGTGAGAAAGATCAGCGTATCGGCGTGGCAAGCCGCGGCGCAGGATGCCGCCATCTCATCGGCGTTGACGTTGTAGTATTCACCGTCGGCGCCCAATGCCAGCGACGCCAGAACCGGGATTCCTCCCTGCTGCCACAGCGCTTCGATCCAGCACGGTTCCGCAAAACAAATCTCGCCCACAAATCCCAGATCGCGGCCGTGAACAAACTTCTTCCGGGCTCGGAATGTCATGCCGTCGCCGCCGCAAAACCCGATGGCCGGCATGCCCGCTGTCTGAATCGCTGCAACCAACTTCTTATTGATGATCCCAGCCAATACCATCAGCGCCGTGTCCCGAGTTTCCGCATCGGTGACGCGCAGGCCATCTACAAACTCACTCTTCTTGCCCAGGCGCTCCAGCATGCGGGTCAGCGCACTACCACCGCCATGAACTACGGCAACGCGGTGGCCGTCCTGCGCCAACTCTGCGATGGACTGAGCACACTTGCGCAGTGTCGCCGCATCTTCGATCGCCGCTCCGCCAATCTTCACCACGATCGTCACTGCAAACCCTCCCGCTCTTCCCACTCATACATCAGATTCATGTTCTGCACGGCCTGTCCTGCCGCGCCTTTCACCAGGTTGTCCACGCAGGAAACGAGCACCAGCCGCCGGCCGTCTTCGGCCAGACAGAAGCCCAGATCGCAATAGTTCGTGTGCAGCGAAAACTGCACCTGCGGCAGTTTCGGTGTCGCAAATACTCGTACCCAATGCCTGCCCGAATAAAAATCACGCAGGCAAGACTCCACTTCCGCCGGCTTCATCGCCCGATTCAGATGGACGTAGATCGTCGACAGAATCCCGCGCGGAATGGGCAGCATATGAGGAGCAAAAGTCAGCTCCGCGTCGTCCAGCCCCAACTGCTCCACCATCTCTCCCAGGTGCCTGTGATTGAACACCGAGTAGGCGGACAGATTGTCGGCCACCGAAACGAAATGAGTACGCGACGTAGGAGCCTTGCCCGCTCCCGAGACTCCCGACTTCGAGTCGGAAATAATCCCGCGCTCACGGTCAATCAATCCGGCCCGCAGGAGCGGAGCCAAAGCCAGAATCACTGAGGTCGCATAGCAGCCGGGATTCGCCACCAACTCAGCCGACGCGATACGGTCACCGTTCAACTCCGGCAGGCCATACACCGCTTTCGCCGTCAATTCCGCGGCCGTGACTGCGTCGGCGTCCTGGAATGAGTAGATGGCGCGATGCTGCGCGTGTTTCAGCCTCCACGCGCCACTCAGATCGATCACACGCAATCCTTGCGCGATCGCCTCCGGCACCAGCGACCGCGATGCTTCATGCGGCGTAGCCAGGAAAAGTAACTGCACACCCTGACGTTTCAGTTCCGGCCACGATAGCGGTCGAAGCGGATAGCCTCCGTTGCCGGATAGCTCTGGAAACACCTCCGCCAAATCTGCCGCGCCATCGCTGCCCTCACGCCGCAGCAGTACAGGCTTTTCCAGCCGCGGATGGCGCTCGAGAATGCGCGTCAGCTCCAGCCCCGAATAGCCGCTCGCACCCAGCACCGCGCTTTTGAGCTTCCCAGACATCAGCCCAGCATCTCCTCGATCCGCACCGCAACCTTCTTGCCCGCGTCCTTATCGGGACAAACAATCAGGATCGTGTCGTCTCCGGCGATCGTGCCCACTACTTCCTCCCATTCCTGTTCATCGAGCGCTGCCGCCACCGGCTGAGCGCTGCCAATGATGGTCTTCACCACCAGCAAGTTCTGAGCGGGCCGCACATCCAAAACGAACTCTCGAACCAGCCGCTGCACCGGAGGTAAGGCCAACCCGGCAGCGCCTTCGCCTTGAGGCAGCGCGTAACCGGCCCCTGTCTTGCTCAAATTCAGCTCGTGAACGTCCCGCGACAGCGTTGCCTGCCCCACCTTGAATCCCCGCTTGCGCAACGCCCGCTGCAAATCTTCCTGGTTGACGATTGGCCCCTGTCTCAATGCTTCCAGAACGGCTCTCTGTCGCAGGACTTTATTCATGATGAATATTTATTCATATCTATGAATAAATATTCTCTATCTTACAGGCCAGGCCCTCCCTGTCAAGGGAAAACATCGCCGCCTCTTAATGTTCTCGGTAACTGGCCCGCCCAGATAGCCAGTGCAGCCGCTGGGGTGGCAATCTTCGCGAGGGCCGAAAGCCGGAGCACAGCCTCAAATCCTTGCTAGACTACTCGCGGCTTGGATGTCTGCTGCGAGCCAGCCTAGGAGCACGCTGGATGAACAAGAAACCCACACTGGTTGCTGAGCTGATTGCTGAATTCCTCGGAACCTTCGTCTTGATCCTCTTCGGCACCGGTGTGGTTGCCATGGTGGTTCTGTTTCCGTCAAACGCAACCGCGCACGGAGGCTACACCAACATCACCCTCGGCTGGGGATTGGCGGTCACCATGGGAATCTACGTGGCGGGAAAAGTTTCCGGCGGCCATCTCAACCCAGCGGTAACTCTCACCCTGGCGGTGTTCCGTGGTTTTTCCTGGCGCAAGGTAGTGCCTTATTCCATCGCGCAGACCGCTGGCGCATTCCTTGCCTCCGCCCTCGTATACCGGAACTATCTTCCCGCCTTCCACCAGTTCGACCCACAACTGGAAAAAACCGCCGGGGTGTTTACAACTTTCCCGGCCTTCCCGGCATTGCCTCAAGCAGGATTTCTCGATCAGGTCATTGGTACGGCTCTGCTGCTGCTCCTGGTGCTGGCCATCACTGACGAACTCAACGTCCCTCCTGGAGCCAACCTCGCGCCTGCGATGATCGGGTTAGTGGTCGTAGCCATTGGCATGAGCTTCGGCGGGATGCACGGATATGCGATAAATCCCGCACGCGATTTCGGCCCTCGCCTTTTCACCGCGGTGGCCGGATTTCGCAACAATGGCCTCACCGACGGGTCGCGGGTGTGGTGGATACCGGTGGTCGCGCCGCTGCTGGGCGGACTGGTCGGCGCTGCGGTCTACGATTTCGGCATTCGACGATTTCTGCGCGCGTCCCAGTCTTCGTCCTGACCAACGTTCGACAAAAGGAAGGTCTCTTGCGTTACATTCTCTCTCTCGATCAGGGCACAACCAGTTCGCGAGCCCTCTTGTTTAACGATCTGGGCGCAGTCCAGTCCGTGGCCCAGCGCGAGTTCACACAGATTTTTCCCGAGCCTGGATGGGTCGAGCACGATCCCGAAGAGATCGTAGCGTCGCAGATCGCCGTTGCCCTGGCAGCTCTAGCACAAGCCCATGCACAACCCAGCGACGTGGCCGCCATCGGCATCACCAACCAGCGCGAAACCATTATCGTCTGGGACCGCGCAACCGGCAAGCCCATCTACAACGCGATTGTCTGGCAAGATCGCCGCACCGCAGCCTTTTGCCAGCAGCTCAAGGCTGAAGGCCATGAGAGCCTGATCCAGCAGCGCACGGGCTTGTTGATCGACGCTTACTTCTCCGCCAGCAAGATTGCCTGGATTCTGGAACACGTCCCGAACGCCCGCGGGCTAGCTGAAGCGAATCGATTGGCCTTCGGTACGGTGGATACGTGGCTGCTGTGGAAGTTGACTGGCGGTCGCGTACACGTCACCGACGCCAGCAACGCCTCCCGCACCATGCTTTTCAATCTTCATTCCGGCCGCTGGGATAACGACCTTCTCGATCTGTTCCGAATTCCCGCATCGATGTTGCCCGCGGTCCGCTCCTCCAGCGAAGTTTACGGAGAAGTGAGCGCCGTCCCCGGTCTGAATGGCATCCCCGTCGCAGGAATCGCCGGCGATCAGCAGGCCGCGCTCTTTGGGCAACGATGCACCCGTCCTGGCCTCACCAAGAATACCTACGGCACGGGTTGCTTCATGTTGCAAAGCACGGGCAATCGCGCCGTCGCATCTACGCATCACCTGCTCACAACCGTGGCGTGGAAAATCGGCGATGCAATGGACTACGCGCTCGAGGGTAGCGTGTTTGTTGGCGGAGCCGTCGTCCAGTGGCTGCGCGACGGCTTAGGAATCATTCGCACTTCCGCCGAAGTGGAGACTCTCGCGAATTCTGTCCCAGACAATGGCGGTGTGTACTTTGTTCCCGCCTTCGTGGGCCTCGGCGCTCCACACTGGGACTCCTACGCGCGCGGCGCAATCTTCGGCCTCACGCGAGGCAGCAACGCTGGACACATCGCGCGCGCAGCTCTCGAGAGTATCGCGTATCAAGTGGCCGATCTGATGGACGCAGTTGAAACCGACACCCACACGACCCTCCAGGAGTTGCGCGTGGATGGTGGCGCTTCCGCCAACGACGCTCTCATGCAGTTTCAGGCGGACATTCTCCGCGTGCCCGTGGTGCGTCCTTCGATGACGGAAACAACCGCACTGGGTGCCGCATTCCTGGCTGGTCTAGGCGCGGGCTTCTGGAAGGAAGTGCAGGCAATTTCCGACTTGCCGCGCGAAGAACGCCGGTTTGAACCTCGGCTGCCGCACTCTCAGGTGGATGCCATGCGCCAGCGCTGGAATGAAGCCATCTCCCGAGCCAAGTCCTGGGAGCATGTCGGAGGAGAGTGAAGCGAGCTTGAATTCTCTTGTTCGTCTCACTTCGTAACTTCGCCGATAAAAACCCCGTAGGGCTCCAGCGAAACTTCGTCTCCTTTGGCAGCTGATTTCCCAGTTGCCAGCAAGCTCTTGGCCGAAAAGAAGCCCTTACCCTTCAATTCGAGGCTCACCTTCTGCGGCGCGTCTGACATGTTCAGCGCAACTACCACGCCTTGGTCTTTATAAACGCGCAGGTAGCACAGCACATTCGCATCGCTCTCGTTCAGCGGAGTGTAGTTACCGTCCAGCAGGGCGCGGTTCGTGTGCCGCAGCTTGAGCACCTCCTTGTAGAACTCCAAGACCGAGTTCGGATCCTTCGACTCCTCCGCCACGTTGTGTGTCTTATAGGTAGCGGGAACTGGGAGCCACGGCGTCCCTCTGGAGAAGCCTGCGTTTTCGCTGCTGTCCCATTGCATCGGGGTACGCTCGCCGTCCCGGCCTTTCTCTTCCGGCCAGCCCGTGCGCCCGATCGGATCCTTCACATCCTCTCTGCGCGTTGGCGGCGTGGTCTTCATTCCGATCTCTTCCCCGTAATACATGATCGGAGTCCCGCGCAGCGTGAGATAAAGCGCTGCCATCAGCTTCGCGATCTGGTCGTTGTGCTGGCCATCGCCGTAACGGTCATAGGAGCGCGCAATGTCGTGGTTGCTGATCACAAACGTCGGCCACCCGGAAGCCCCGTCCACCGCGGCAATCTGCTTGCGGAATTCTGCGGGCGATAGCTTGTTGACCATGGTGAAAAGAAAATCCATGGGCAACTGTAGTTCGTTATTGCCTTCGCCGTAGTACTGATTAAGCTCGGCAACGTCCGCCGTCCATGTCTCGCCGATCAGCACCGCGTTGCTCTCATCCGCCACCTTGCGCAATCCGCGCAACACGTCGTGCAATTCGGGCAACTTCGTGTTGTATTTGTTCTCCTCGATCGCATCCCCGTAAGCGTTCTTGCCGGGACGTAGGATCGGGTTGTCGTGAAGGCCGGGGTCTTCAAACAGAGTTTCCACTGCATCCAGGCGGAAACCCGCCACCCCGCGCTTGTACCACCAGCGCGTCACATCGAACATGGCGTCCTTAACCGCCGGATTGCGCCAGTTCAGATCCGGCTGCTCCGCGTAGAAAAAATGGTAGTAGTACTGATTGGTGACTGGATCAAACTTCCACGCCGGTCCGCCAAAGAGCGAGACCCAGTTGTTCGGAGGCTCGCCCGGCCCTTTTCCATCACGCCAGATATACCAGTCCCGATGTGCGGACGTGCGCGATGACTTCGAATCCAGAAACCATTTGTGCTGATCGGACGTGTGGTTCACGACAAAATCGAAGATGATGTGAATGTCCCGCTTCTTGGCCTCGCTGGCCAGCACATCGAAATCTTCCAGCGTCCCGTACATCGGATCGATATTCTCGTAATCGGAAACGTCGTAACCAAAGTCAACCTGTGGCGAGGGAAAGCAGGGCGAAATCCAGATCGCATCCACTCCCAGATCCTTCAAGTAGTCGAGCTTCGACGTAATCCCCCTCAAATCCCCGACCCCATCGTTATTGCTATCCGCGAAACTGCGCGGATAAATCTCATAAAACACGGCGTGCTGCCACCATTGATGCCCCTCGGCATCCACCGCATGGGAGGGAGATGTTTGCGCAGTGGCAATCGATCCTGCCATGCACAGACTAACTAAGAGCGTGACCAACCGTGACGCGAGCTTATTCATTCCAGAGACCTCCAGGATGTGTAGCGCCGGCGACTCGTCGGCGGGCGCGAGAGGGCGCTCGCCCCAGTGGTTCAAAACAGCGACCCGCTCCCGACGTGCCCGCCGCCGAGCTTGCAAACTCAGGGTTCACTGCATATAAGGAGAAGTGCGGTGCGAATTCTAGCACGAGCCGAAACCGGCCAGGTAGCGACCTCATTGTTTCCTTCGCGACGCTTATTCTTGAAGTCTCTCAGCCGGTCCGCGCTGGTGTTGTCCCTTGAAAGCATCCTGGAATTGGCGCGGCCTCATTGGCTGCGCGCTTCCCTCGCTCCCCGCCAGCAGGTAGATCAGAAGGCGGATCAGAAAGAATCCACGGCGCCACCTTCCGACCTCGGAGTCAGCTTCCTTAACGTCGCACGCGAATCCGGCCTGAATGTCAAAACCATCTTCGGGGGAGAACACAAGAACAAGTACCTGCTCGAAACCACAGGCTGTGGCGTCGCATTCTACGATTACGATAACGACGGCTGGCTCGACATCTTTATCGTGAACGGCTGGCGCCTTGAGGGTTTCCCCGCCGGCAGCGAGCCCACCTCGCATCTTTTTCGGAACAATCGCGACGGCACTTTCGCCGACGTGACTGCCAAGGCCGGCCTCGTCCACTCCGGCTGGGGACAAGGAGTTTGCGTCGGCGATTACGACAACGACGGCTGGGACGATCTCTTCGTCACCTATTACGGCAAGAATGTTCTCTATCACAACAACGGCGACGGCAGCTTCACCGATGTCAGCCAGAAGGCCGGCGTGGCCGGCAAAAGCACACGATGGAACACGGGTTGCGCCTTCGTCGATTACGACCGCGACGGTCATCTCGACCTCTTCGTCGCCAACTACATCGACATGGATCTGGCCACCGCGCCTGTCCCGGAATCCGGCCCATGCCTCTACAAAGGCGTGATGGTCGCCTGCGGGCCGCCCGGTCTTCAAGGCGGCAAGAACATCCTTTACCACAATAACGGCGACGGCACTTTCACTGACGTTTCCGGAGCAGCGGGAATACTCCACACGAACAGCACCTACGGCCTGGGCGTACTCACTGCCGACTTCGACAACGACGGCTGGCCTGACATTTATGTCGCCAACGATTCCGCGGCCAGCGCGCTCTATCACAACAAGAAGAACGGAACCTTCGGAGACATCGCAATCGAGTCAGGCTGCGCCCTCAGCCCAGACGGCAAACCCCAGGCCGGCATGGGTGTTTCCGCGGCCGACTATGACCTCGACGGCAACCTCGACCTCCTCAAGACTAACTTCGCCGGTGATACTCCCTCGCTTTACCACAACATCGGCGGCGGTAACTTCGACGACGTCACCTTCACCGCGGGCTTGGGCGCGCACACGCAGTTTCTCGGCTGGGGTTGCGGCTTCTTCGACTTCGATAATGACGGCTGGCCCGACGTCCTGATCTGCAATAGCCACGTTTATCCCGAAGTTGAACAACTGAAAACCGAGTCGGGTTATGCCCAGCGCAAACTGCTCTATCGCAACCTGCGCAATGGCCGTTTCGCCGATGTGTCGTTGCAGGCTGGTCCAGGCATAACCGACCCCGTACCCGCGCGCGGCTGCGCCTTCGGCGACTTCGACAACGACGGCAACATCGACGTCGTGGTCAATACCGTCAACGACTATCCTCAGCTCTTACACTGCATTTCCACACTCGGCAACAATTGGATCAAGATCCGGACTATCGGCACCAAGTCCAACCGAAGCGGCATCGGCGCTCGCCTCACTTGTGTGACTCATTCTCCCGGAGAAACCAAGCCTCACCAGCAGATCGATGAAGTGCGCAGCGGAGGCAGTTACATCTCCCAGAACGATTTACGCATCCACTTCGGCCTCGGGAGAGCCTTGAAAGTCGAAGTGCTGGAAATCCGCTGGCCCAGTGGCCACATCGATACGCTGAAGGACGTGAAGGCGAATCAATTGATATTTGTGAAGGAAGGCGAGGGGATTACTCGCAGCATGCAATTCGCGACAAACCCAAAGTCCGTAAGATGATGCGCCGATAGATGGCTCGGACTTCGAATGTCAGATTTCCTCATCGACCGTGGTCAACGTTATTTGAGCGGCTTTTCCCGCTTTTCCCAGGGAACAACCGGCGCTTCCGCAACGCCAACATTTGCGTCCGCGCCTCCGTAATAGAACAAATATCGTTCCCCTTGCCGCACCATGCCTTCCACAAACACCACATTCGGAACCTGCCCAACTTTCTCCCATTGTTTCTCGGGAGCGAAGATGCCAGCATCCGTCCGCGAGATCACCACACGCGGATCTTTTCGGTCGAACACCGCCACGCCAGTGCGGTACACCAGCTTGTCGTCAGCACCGTTGTAGATCAAGAAAATTCCCTCGGGAGTGACGATCGGTGCAGGCCCCGGTTCCGCCACACGAGAATCAAAGTTTCGCGCCCGTACGGGCAACACAGGCGCATCGGTCGCGTCCGTCCAATGCAACAGATCGGTCGAAGAAGCCAGTCCCATTTGGTCGTTGTTGTCTGGTGTCGTCCCAAGAAAATACATCCAGTACTTGCCGGCAATCTTTTCTGGCACAATCGCGCCCGACTTCGTCCAGCGAACGTTCCACCGTCCCTTATAGGCAGGAAGAATCACCCCTCTTCGCTCCCAGTGGATGAGATCCTTTGAAGTCGCCAGACACAGTTGCGCATCTTTCTTGTTATAGCCGGTGTAAGTCAGATAGTAGGTATCGCCGAACTGCACCAGCCGCGGATCTTCCACCCCGCCATCTTTTTCGTAATCGTTTTCGGGAGAGAGCACAGGCTCGCTTCGCCGCGTAAAGTGAATTCCGTCTGCACTTTCGGCGTAGCCAAGCCGCGAAGTGCCGCCCTTGTCCTGGGCCCGGTAGAGCATGACGAACTTGCCGTCACGAAGAACCACAGATGGGTTGAAAGTACCCGCTGACTCCCATCCGTCACCTTGCGGCGAGATGATAGGAGTCTCGGAAGTTCGCTGCCACGCCCCAAACGGTAAATTTGCGCTATCCTGTGAAGCCAGCGCCAGAAGCAGCGTGACTAGCTTTACCCAGCTCTTGGAATAAATAGAAAGCATCATGGCGGTTGTTGACCTTTGACGATAGCTTTCGTGGAGACCTGCTTATGCTTCGATCTCGATGCGTGCCTCCCGATTCTCCGCCAGTTTGTTCGTTACCGCAACCGTCCGTCGCTTCGCGGAACATTTCATGCTGAGCAAGAAGCACATAGTCGTCGGTCTGGGCGAATTGCTTTGGGATCTATTGCCTGCCGGAAAACAGCTCGGCGGAGCGCCGGCCAATTTTGCTTACATTACTTCATTGCTCGGGGATGAAGGCATTCCCGCCAGCCGCCTGGGTGAGGACGCTCTCGGAGCGGAAGCGATCCGTCGCCTCGGCGGGCTCGCTCTTCCCACTGAATTCATTCAGAAAGACGCGGACCATCCCACCGGAACGGTGAAGGTTGAAGTGGACGGCACCGGTCAGCCGAGGTTTGAGATCTCCGAGTCCGTGGCATGGGATTTTCTCGATTGGACGCCGCAGTGGCAGAAGCTTGCTCAACAGGCCGACGCCGTGTGCTATGGATCGCTGGCGCAACGATCGGAACGCAGTCATGCCACGATTCGTAGTTTCCTGCTCGCTTCGCACCCAAGTGCGGCGCGGGTTTTCGACGTCAACTTCAGGCAACACTTCTATACCACGCAAGTTTTCGCCGAATCGATGAAACTGGCAACCATCATCAAACTCAACCATGAGGAACTCCCGAGAATCATGCGTTTGTTCGAACTCGAACATCGCAGCGAGGAAGACTCGGCCCGGCGCCTGCTCACTTTGTATGAACTGAAGCTAGTCTGCGTCACGCGCGGCGATGGCGGCAGCATCCTGGTTTCGGTCGATGAATCCAACCAGCATCCGGGTTTCAAAGTGAAGGTTGCAGATACTGTCGGAGCGGGCGATGCGTTCACGGCAGCTCTGGTGCACGGCTATCTTCGCGGAACCTCGCTCGCGCAGGTCAATGAAACCGCCAACCGCGTCGGCGCGTGGGTCGCCAGTCAGTCCGGGGCAACGCCACCCTTGAAGCCAGGCGGCTTGGCGCAAACGTTGGCCGAGATCGGCTAGNNCGCGGTTTTAGTTTATTCTGCTTAGTTTGGTGTTTGGCGTTTGAGGGGGCCCATTGACCACATCCCAGGTAGTTGTTCGTGTGCTCGTCTGCGTTTCGGTTTTCCTGTCAATCGGATCTTGCACCGCGCAGCAAATTTCCGAGAATACATATCAGGAGCTCCATTGGCGCATGATCGGCCCGTTTCGTGGAGGCCGCACCCGCGCCGCAACGGGCGTCGCGAGCCAGCCCAATGTCTTCTACGTGGGCCAGGTAAACGGCGGCGTATGGAAGTCGGACGACTACGGACGCACCTGGACACCCATCTTTGACCACGAATCCACTCAGTCGATTGGCGCCATCGCCGTAGCTCCCTCTGATCCCAACATCATTTATGTCGCGAGCGGCGAAGGCCTGCATCGCCCCGATCTCTCAGTAGGCAACGGAATCTACAAATCGACTGACGCCGGAAAAACTTGGATCCACCTTGGACTGCGCGATGGCTTCCAGATTCCCGCACTAGCAATTGATCCGCGTAATTCCAATCGAGTCTTCGCCGCCGTGCTCGGCCATCCCTACGGTCCGAACGAGGAACGCGGCCTTTTCCGTTCCACCGACGGCGGNNGAGGGCCCATGGGAGGACAACAACGAAGTCAACGGAACCGGCGGCGGATTGTTCAAGTCCACCGATGGCGGAAACACCTGGCATCCTCTTACCAACGGTTTGCCCAAAGATCTCGCGCAAATCTATGTCGCCATCGCTCCTACTGATTCGCGGCGACTTTACGCCACACTTGGCACCGCCTCAGGCGCGCTTGCGGTCTACCGTTCCGACGACGCCGGAGAAAACTGGTCAAAAGCAACCGATGATCCCCGTCCCTCCGGCCGCATCGGCGGCGGAGATCTCCCCATCCCCAGAGTCGATTCCAAGAATGCTGATATCGTCTACAGCGCCAGCACTGTAACCATGAAGTCGACCGACGGCGGCAAGACTTGGTCCGGTTTCCGCGGTGCGCCGGGTGGCGACGACTATCAGAATCTCTGGATCAATCCCAATGACCCCAACATTATTCTCTTAGTCAGCGACCAGGGCGCCCTCGTAACTGTGAATGGAGGAGCCACCTGGAGTTCCTGGTACAA
>PMXH01000553.1 GCA_003165855.1 Acidobacteriaceae bacterium
GTTTCGGCTACGGTGTGGCTCGGCAATTCGAGAACTGAGGCGGCTTGCAGGCGGACGGGAGCGAAGCGCCAAGGCTGGAGATTGGGCTCGAGGTGCACGACAGTGCCGTCGCGGTTAAGGTAGACGACGTCGATGGGGAAGCACATAGCAAGAGTATGAACGCCTCGGCAGGGGCGAATCCAGAGGCCGCCGCCGTTACGGAAGTCACTTTCTTCGGTTCCAAGCAGGCCGCGGAGGCGGGACCAGTGGGTTTGGGCCACGGCTAGGTTGGTGGCGAGATAGCGCTGGCGGGTTTGGTTGAAGGCCTGGGGGTGCGGGATGGGTTGTGGCATGAAGGAGTTCCTGGGGTTAATTCGACATAGGAGCGCATCCGGCAGTCTATTCCGGTTCGCGTGACAAGAGTAGTTCGATTTAGTTCGATGAACTTGCTGGCGTTGTCGCGCGATTCGCTCGGTCTGAAGAACGTGCGTGAATTTCAGGCGTCCGCTCCGGGACGCGTTTCCGATCTACTACTTTACCCGGTGCTGAACGCACCGGGCTATTGTCAGATGCCCCTCCGGGGCGGACGCGCATTCCGCGGTGTGAAGAGTGATGGCCTTCCTAATTCGTTTATCAGCTCATCGCCGGTACTTACCGCACTACTTGCTGACGAGGGAGTGATAGGCCTGAATGAGTGCGGGGCCGACGGTGACGAAGAGGAAGGGTAGCAGAATGAATATGACGAGGGGAGGAACCATCTTAATGGTGGTTTTGGCGGCCTGCTCTTCGGCGCGCTGACGGCGGGAGGTGCGCAAGGAATCGGAGTGGACGCGCAAGGCCTGGGCGACGCTGGTGCCGAAGCGGTCGGTNNGCCGGCCAGGCCGAGGAATGCGAGCATGATCCGGGCCCCGAAATAGTAGCTGAGATGGCGGGGTTCGCGAAGGCCGGCCTGAATCAGCCAGAGGCGGGTGCGGGAGACGTCGGAGGGAGAAAGAGGGATGGCTTTGCTGATGGGATCGAGGGCCTGCTCGAAGCGCTCTCTGACTTTGAGCGCCGGCTTTTCGCGATCCATGGAGGGGTGACCGCCAAGGGCGCGCAAGCGGGCTCCCAGNNAGGCGAAGACCACCAGCACGACGGTGACGAACACGACGATGGTTAGAAGCAATGGCATCTTTGAAGAGTTCCTATACCTGAATCTTAATGATCTTGCGGATCACGAAATAGCCGGTGGTCTGCAAAGCAATACTGGCCACCAGCAGAGCGTGGCCAATGGGATCATGGAAAAGAGGCGCGACAAATTCCGGGCTGAACACGAAAAGAATGGCGACCACGGTGGGGGGCATAGCCATGAGCAGGGCCATGGTGAGGCGGCCCTGCGCGGTGTGAACCNNAGCATGACGGCGGTGACGAAGAATTTTACGTCGACGAGAGGGACACGCTCGGCGAGGTTCATGAGGGCATCGCGAACGGGCATGCCGAACTTCTGCTCTTCAAAGAGTTTGCGGAACTCGGTGGCGAGAGGGTCGGCGATTTCGTTGGAAATCATTTCGAGGGCGGTAGTGAAGGCATGACCGGCGCGGACGGCGCGGGCGAGAGTGTCGATGGCCTCGGGAAAAAGCTCCTCAAATTTCTCAAAGCGCTTCTGGCGGCGGTAAGAGACGAAAGAATAAGGAAGGAAAGCACCGATGATCAGCGCGGCCGCGGCGATGGAGGCATTCCTGGTATAGAGGGCGGTGGCAAGGGCGGCGAGGACACCGCAGACCACGCATAAGAGGAGGAAATTGCCGGCGCGAAGCTTCATGCCGGCCTGCACCAGCGCTTCCTGCACGGCGGAAACCCGGGCGGAGCGGCGCAGCAGAGTATCGAAGGCGGGAATCTGGCTGAGTTGCTCATCGCGCAGCAGGGCGAGTTCTTCGTTGGGATCGCGTTCGGGGGCTTTCTGAACGGTGGCGAGCCGGTCTTTGATAAGGCGGGCGCGGGCGTTGCGCTGATCGATAAGAGATCCAGCGGCAAAGGCCGCGAGGGCGACGAAGAAGAAGACGAGAAGTGCGATTAGCGCTGGCATAATGTTGTCGGCATTCGCAAAGTTCCGCAGGGGGATAAGGATGCGAGCCAAACGCGCGAGTATTGTGTCGCAAAGAACGCGACACATCGCGCGGCTCGCCCAGATCCTTCGCTGCGCAAAGAACGCTTGCTCAGGATGACAATCCAACTAAACTACGAACGAACGAACGAACTCAAATCTCGGTCTTTGACTCGAATAATGCGGGGCGCAATTTTGCGCCGAAGGTGGCCAGGCGATCGGCGAACTGGGGGCGGAGTCCGGTAGCGCGGAAGGTTCCGCGTACTTTGCCAGCTTCGTCGATGGCGCGGCGTTCGAACACGAAAATATCCTGCATGCCGATGAGGTCGCCCTCCATGCCGGTGACCTCGGAAATGGAGATCACCTTGCGGGTGCCGTCGGACAGGCGCGCGATTTGCACGACGGCGTGAATGGCGGAGGCGATCTGGTGGCGGACGGCGCGCTCGGGAATGTTGAGNNGCGGCGTCCTCGATGGTGACGATGCGCTCCACGTTGGGAATATAGCCGGAGAGCACATTGAGCAAGGTGGTTTTGCCGGCGCCGGTGCCGCCGGAGATGAGCAGATTTAATTTCCCTTTCACCATGGTCGACAGCAGTTCGAGCATGGCTTCGGTGAGGGTATGGTTCTCGATCATGTTGCGGGCGGTGACGGGATCGCGGCCGAAGCGGCGGATGGAGAGGCAAGCGCCGTCGAGAGCGAGGGGAGGAATAATGGCGTTTACACGAGAGCCATCGGGCAGGCGAGCGTCGACCATGGGAGAAGATTCATCGACCCGGCGGCCGACGCGGGAAACGATTCGCTCGATGATCTGCATGAGGTGCTGGTTGTCCTTGAAAGACAAACCGGTGAGTTCAAGCTTGCCGGCGCGCTCGATGTAAACCTTATCGAAACGGTTGACGAGAATGTCGGAGATGGTGTTGTCCTTGAGCAGGGGTTCGAGCGGGCCGAGGCCGAAGATTTCGTCGAGGATTTCTCGGGAGAGGCGCTCGCGTTCGGCAAAGCTGAGAGGGATGACCTCGCTGTTGACCGAGTTGCGGATGAGGACGAGAACTTCATCGCGGGCGGCATCGTTGGCCGTGCGGCCGAGTTTCTCCAGGTCAAGGCGATCGAGGATCTTGCGATGGAGATCGGCCTTTACCTGCTGATACTCGCTGTGTTCGAAGGTCTGCAGATTGGCCATAGAGTGCTATACGCTCTTGAACAACGACCAGGCGGCACGTTTGACGTCGACATCGTCGCGGGTCAGTTCCTGAGCCAACCCGGAAAAACAACGGGCAATGTCAGTGTGACTTTGTTCCATGACCGGCGATCCGCGATCGATGGCGGAGGAGATGGCAAAGTACTGGTTGGGAACGCGCCATATCAATTTTACGCCAGCGGCGTTTTCGGCATCGGCTTCGCTGAAGCCAGGGACTTTGCGGAAGCGGTTGAGAACGAGGCGGACGCGTTCCCGGTTGCCGGTTTCTCCGAGATACTGTTGCACGCGGGCGGCACTCCAGAGGGAGGCGACGTCGGTGCAGGCAACGAGCAGCACATACTCGGAAAGATTGGCGACGAGGCGGGAGGCGGCATCGAGGCGCGAGGAAATGTCCACGACCACATAGCGGTAGTGGCCCACCAACATGTCGAAGAGCCGGACAAACTCGGCGGTAGAGGGTTCGATGGCCGCGGGGGCGTTGGTTCCGGCCAGCAATTGCAGTCCGCCGCCATGCCGGGTCATGAAACTCTCGAGCAGGGAACTATCCATGCGGTGGAGATTGCGAGTGGCGTCGGCGACGGTGAACAGAGGTTTAAGGTTCAGATGGAGCGCGGTGTGCCCGAGCGGCGCGAGATCGATGAGGGCGGTGTGGCCGTAAGCGGATTGTAGCGCGAGGGCGAGGTTGACGGCTACGGTAGTGGATCCGCTGCCGCCTTTGGCGTTGACGACGGAGAAGACTTTGCCGCGGGGGCCTTCTTTCTGAACCCGGCGTTGGGCGGTGGTGAGGCGAACAAAGGCCTCGAGGAGGTCGGTGGTAGTGGTGGGGCGGTCAATGAATTCGCGAGCGCCGGCCCGCATGGCATTGACGATGACGTGCGGTTGGTTGAGACTTCCGATGGCGAACACGGCGGAGTCCGGAAGTTCCTGGTGAAGGAGTTCAACGGCGCGCATGGCCGGGGCGGGATTATCGGCGGGAATATCAACCAGGAGGACGTCAGGATGGGCGGCCTCGATGCGGCGCATGATGGGATCGGCGGCAGCAACGGGGAAACTGGCACAAGTATGAACTGTGCTGGCCACACTGGTGCCATCGACCAGCACCTGGAGGACGGTGCGCTGTTCGTTGTCGGTGGCCACGATGACGACAGAAAGCTCGGGCATAGCTAGAATTCAGTTGCCAGTATCCAGTTGTTAGTTGCCAGTGAGTTTTTCTTTAACTGGCAACTGGTAATCTACCGCTGCTGCATCGTTAGTTTCTTCCGTGCAAATTCCAAAGCATCCTTGCTTGAATGGTCTACTTTCCAGAAGGTTTTTTTCCGTCGAATTTATCGTTGTTGATGAAAGGTTCCGGGTCCTTGGGACCGGGCGGGGTTTCGGCATTGGGGGAGATCCGATGCACGGTACACAGGACCATCAGTTCTGAATTACTTTTCTGGATGCTCTTGCTTTTGAAAAAGGCCCCCAGGATCGGAATATCGCCGAGGCCGGGAACTTTGTTCCAGATGTCGGTGACGCGATTGTCGATCAAGCCGGCGATGACGAAACTTTGTCCGTCCCGCAACTCGAATTCGGTTTCAGCTTTGCGAGTACTCAAGGCCGGGATGGTGAAGCCGGAAATGGTAAGAGCATCGGCAAAGTCGAGGGTGCTGACCTCCGGGGCAACGGTTAAGTGAATGTTGCCGTTGGGCATGATGACGGGGGTGAATTCGAGTTTGACGCCAAATTCCTTGAAGGAGATGGTCACGGCGGTGAATCCCTGCCCAGGCTGCACAATGGGGAAGGGAAACTGGCCGCCAGCCAGGAAACTGGCTTTCTTGCCATTGACGGCGATGAGATTGGGCTCAGCCAGGATCTGGAGGAGGTTCTTGCTCTGCAGGGCTTCGATGACGGCGCCCACGTGGAGATTGGGCGAGAAAAGAAACATGTTGAGGACATTACTGACGGTCTGGCTGATTTGGAAGTTTGAGTTTTGTCCCTGGGTTTGGGTGATGGACTGGGGTGCGAAGCCGCCGTATTGACCGGTGGTGCTGGTTCCGACCAGATTGGCGGCGCCGGTGGAAAAGGCGTTCGCGCCAAGTTGGGTGAGAGCGCTGCGGTCGACTTCGGCGAACTTGACCTCGAGCAGAACTTCCTGCGCGCCCACGGGGCCGAAGGTGAGCACGTTGATGACATTCTTGGAATAAGCGGAAGCGAGTTCTCCGGCGCGCTTGGCGACATCTTCGGTGGTGACGTGGCCGGCGAGAACAATGGCGGCGCGCGAAGGAGTTACGGAAATCTGCTCGTCGGGAAAGATGCGGTGTTCTTCTTCGGCGCAGGCGCTGACGTCCACATCGACGCGGAGATCGAAGCTGCGGGAGCGCTCGAGTTCGTCCCAGATGATGAGAGAGACTTCGCCGGGGGCGCGGCCGTGGACCAGGATCTGGGTGGAAGTAAGAACAGTGGGATCGGCGATCGAAGGGTCGGTGACGGAGATGCGTTTGATACGCTCGGTGGTGTTGATGAGCAGAGACTTATCGACCATGACGCGCAGCGGAGCGGAGCCTTGGGGCTGCGCGGACGGGGACGGAAGAGTGGTCTGGGTGGTGGCGGGTGGAGTGGGTTCCTGGGGCGCCTGAGTCGCGGGCTGTTGGAGTAGCTCGGCGAGTGCGCCGGCCGGCATGAGTAACGACAGGGCGACGGCAACGAAAAGTGTGGTGCGAACCTTCATCGTGTGATTCCTATCCACATGAGAAAACCTGCAATGCAGCGCATAGAGCAACTAAGCCGAGCTTCTCTCCGACTACTTAGGGTCTTCACCGCTTTGTTCCGGCAACGGTACAACCGTTCTCTTTTCACCTTTATAGACCTCGACATTGAGGACCGAAGGAGTGGGGGGCGGTTGCTCAGTTTTCTGCTGTTTCACGGGACGAACATGTACGCGGGGCGGAGGCGCTACCGGAGTACCACCCTTGTATAGCCCTTTGGCGTTGGCCGCGGTCACTTCGTCCTGCTGAGTATCGAGCGGGTTGCGCAGGGCGAGCTGAATATGGCCTTCGGAACTGGCCAGAGTAAGGCGTTCGGCGTCATCGGGCGAAACCAGAAGAGTGATCACGGGAGTGTTCTGGGCGTCACCGGCGGCATTGCGCTCGAGAGTGTGGCCGGAGGCAATCACGGCGACATTCTGCAAAACGGTGGTGGTTTGAGATTCGGCGCTGCCGTTCGGGGTTCCGGTAAGGAGTATGTCGACGCGAGTCCCAGGACCGACGAAGCCAGCGACGGAGACGACCTCATTGACCCGAACGGAGACGGCGCGCATGCCGCGAGGAATCAGAGAAGGCAAGCCGGACCCGGCATTTTCGGGAGCCAGTTTGCTGGGCAAAATAAATTCTCCCTTGGTGATGGGAAGGATCACGCCGAGCCCCATGACTTGAGAGCGCTTACTGTAGAACCCAGGGGGCAGAGCAGACGCAGGGTAGCGGACCGTGCGGACGTCATGCTCTCCGATTCTGGCGCCGACCTGGATGTCGTCGGCGGCCACGATGACGTCGGCGCCGGGTTCGTTGCTGGACGAGGCTCCACCTTGCAGCTTCTTGAAGACGATGAGGCTGACAATGGCTCCCAAGGCCAAGGCCAGGGCCCCGATCATCAACAAACGAGTACGGTTCATAGCACTCCGTTAGAACGTGGGAAAACATGGATTCTGGCCGTAAGCTGGCGAGAATCGCCGGTTGAGCACCGCGCCGAGCAAACTCTTATTGAATCGAACTGGATACGTTAGAGAAAACGTTATTTGCGTTCGAGCCGATGAGCCGGATGGTGCCGACGACAATCACAAGAATCACGGCCAGCATAACGGCGTATTCGGCGATGTCTTGTCCTTCTTCGTCGCGCCACAATCTCCAAAGATGATTCATAGTTTCCCGCCTCCTTAAGATCGATCTTTCAAACGTGCTGCAGCGCGGCTCACGCCCCGTGGCCGCGGGGGAATTTCGTCCCGTTTCGTACAACGCTGCTGGGAGATTTAATCCAACTCATAATAACCCGCAAAATGGTCCCAGAGGTGTATTTTCTTGGATACCGAAGGTAACTCCCGTGCCGTTTTCGCGATGGTCCATACCCGCCCTGCCTTGCGACGCTGGTGTGCTGAAGCGAACTTCGTCTTAGTGGGGGAACAGGAGCGGAGATCTAAAGAGTTTATCTGAACGAGTTGCGCCGCGTAAGGGGTACAATCGCGATCCATCGTGTTAGCCAGGGAAAGACAATCCGGGGTGGCTGAGGGGAGCAGATGGCGGCGCTTGGCTTGGATGTTTGTGGTTGGGATGGTGGGTTTGCACCTGCTGCTGGTGGTCAATCTTTGGGGGCGGATCAGCCGGGGGTATCCGGACTTCACGGTCTTCTACACCGCGGCCAGGGTGTTGCGCGGGGGACTCGGGCATCGGCTTTATGACCCGCAGGTCCAATATCAAGCGCAGAAGAGCTTCGCGGGAGAGATCCCTTCGCGGCACGGGCCGTTGCCTTACATCCACCCGCCGTTTGAAGCATTGATCTTTTTGCCGCTAACCCTGTTGCCTTATCGCCACGCATTTGCGGCGTGGGATCTGCTGAATATCGGCGTCCTGTTTGGGGTGGCCTTTCTGCTGCGCCGATCGGTTCGCACGCTGGGCGCGATTCCGCTCTGGGAGTTTGTGTTGGGATGCCTGGCATTCTTTCCAGTTTTCGCCTGTCTCTTGCAGGGGCAGGACTCTATTCTGCTGTTGTTGCTTTGCACATTGGGATTCAATGCGCTGAAGAGGGAAGCGAATTTTCTCGCCGGCTGCTGGTTCGCTCTGGGGGTATTTAAGTTTCAGTTGATGGTTCCGATTGTTTTGCTGCTGATCCTCTCGACGCGAAGGCGGGTGGCGATGGGGTTCGCGGCAGTTTCGATACTGCTGGCGCTGGTTTCTGTGGGGTTGGTGGGGTGGGAGGGAGCGCTTCACTATCCGGAATATGTTCTGCAGGTGGTGAGGACGCCGAGTCTCGGAGGGATCCCGCTGGAGCTCATGCCGAACCTGAATGGCTTGGTGCAAGGTTGGCCTTTCCTGTTTCCGAAGATGGTTTGGTCTGCTGCGGCCTTGGTGAGTTCGGTGATGCTGTTTCTTTTCGCGGCGTGGGCGGGGCGGACGACGGCTCAGCCGGAAAAGCTTGAGTTGAAATTCGCATTGGCTGTGGTGGTATCAGGATTGATCGGCTGGCAAACCAATGCGCATGATCTGAGTTTGCTCGTCTTACCACTGGTTTTGGTTTTGGATTATTGTGTGCAAACGCCGACGCGGAGCAGGAGATTTGCCCTGCTGCTTCCGGTTCTGCCGCTCTTGCTGAGCCCGCTGTGGATCGTGCTTTGGCTCGCGGCCGGCCGAGTGAATCTGATGGCGATTCCGTTGTTGTGGTGGGCGTGGAAGATTGGGCGGGAGATTTCTGGCGACGGGCGATCGCGGCTGGGGTCGACAGTGCAACCGGCGATTCCGGGCTAGACGGTTGAGGGGGGATCGTCGCCCCGTCGGTTTCGCAGCAGCACGATGACCAGCATAGGCAGGTAGAAAACGAGGACGGCGCAACGGCCGACTTGGGTGAAGCTGTGAGGAGGATAGTACCAGCGCCAGATGCCCGCTGCCCAACTGATGAAGATGGTGGCGCACAGTTCACGCCGGGATTTGGGGATGAGCCAGAGAATGAGCATGTCGTAAAACCAGCGCTGAGGAGTGATCGCCATCAGGAAGAGAAGACGAGCGTCGCGGTCGCGATAGCGGAGTAGAGCCAGAGCCAGCAATGGGCCGGGCCAGATCAGGAGCGGGAAAAATCGCGCATAGAAGTGAAAGTTGCCGACCCAGAGCCATGGCCACCTGGGCAAAACCAGAAAACTCAGCGCGAGGACCAGGGCGCAGGCTAGCAAGCCCCGTCGGGTTGCTCGGGTGAGGAGCACCGGCAGTCCCAGTTGCGGCTTGGCCAGCGTCACGGGCAGCAGCGGTGGAAGAAAGGCGCTGGCCACAATGAGGGGCGTCCACTGAACTGTGAGCAACCCGGCCCAATAAGGATAGGCGAGGAAGACAAGCAGGCGACGGTAGCCGTTGCGTGACAGGCCAAATGCCATGAGGGCGGAACTGATCCCGTAGAAAGCTCCGCCGGCAATGTTGAGACGCATCCACGCGAAGGGCAGACCAAAGATTGCGCTCGGGATGGGATACAACTGCATGGGCCGCAGGTAGGGGTTGCGATGCGCGAGCAGATCCTGCGCGGCCCAGATGGCCCAGGTAAAGTCGCCTGCGCCTTGTTGAAAATGCGCCAGCAGGAACCAGCAGTAGAGGGCGCTGGCCAGTCCGATGGCCGCCGAAATTGCGATCCGCAGTCGCAAGCTTGATCTTCGTCCGATGGGTTGTGGCCCGATCAGTTGTAACATGGGGCGGATTGTTTGAGATCTGAATTGGGGAGATGGCCGGCGACCTTGGGGAAGCGCGCACAATTCGGGTTTCTTGCGGCCGCGATCGCGGCGGCGAGCATGTGGTTTTATGTCGATCGAATTCTGGTGGGCTACCAGGTGGCGGATGCGGCAGCGCACGAGCGTCCGCGCGGGAATTTGTCCGATCTTTATCCGCGCTGGCTGGGGGCGCGCGAACTGCTGCTGCATCAGCGCAATCCTTACGGCGACGATATCGCGATCGAAATCCAGAAGGGATATTACGGGCGCGTGCTGGATCCAGCGCGGCCGAATGATCCTAAGGACCAGCAGGGGTTTGCTTATCCCGTTTATGTGGTGTTTCTGCTGGCGCCGCTGATCGGGCTGCCGTTTCACGAGGTGCAGATATTTTTTCACTGGCTGCTGGTGGGGCTGACGGCGGCGAGCGTCTGGCTGTGGCTGCGCGCGTTGCGATGGCGTGTGCCACCGCTGGCAATTGCTACTACTGTCGTCCTGATGTTGGGGAGCGTGCCAGCAGTGCAAGGGATCAAGCTGCAGCAATTGAGCTTGTTGGTGGCGGCGCTGCTGGCAGGGTCGGCGGCGTGCGTGGCCAGCGGGTTCTTGTTTTGCGGCGGAGCGTTGCTGGCGCTGGCGACGATCAAGCCGCAACTGGCGTGGCCTTTGGTGGCGTGGCTGCTGGTGTGGGCGGCGAGCGATTGGCGGGCGCGACGGAGATTGGTGTTTGGCTTTGAGCTGGTGATCGTTCTGTTGCTGGCGGGTTCGGAGATTATTTTGCCGGGGTGGTTGCGGATGTTCATCCACGCGATCGGGCAATATCACCGCTATACGCAGAACCAATCGGTGCTGGACCAACTGGTGCCGTGGGGGTTTGCGGGAAAGATTTTGGCGGCGGGGGCCGTGCTCGCCAGCGCCTTTTTTCTGTGGAAACTACGCGGCCAGCCTGCCGATGCGGTGGAGTTCGGCGGGGCGACGGCGCTGGTAATGGCGTTGACCGTGCTGGTTGTCCCGATGTACGCGCCGTATAACCAGGTGCTGCTTCTGCCGGCAGTTCTGGCGGTGGTACGGGATCGAACATTTTTTGTGGCACGGTCGCGCGGGTTTCGATTGGGATACGGGATGGGAGGCTTCGTCCTGGCTTGGCAGTGGATTGCCAGTCTGGGCTTGAGCGCTGTTTTTTTAAGCGGGGCGACGGCGTGGGCGCTTAGCGGGTGGAAGTGGCCTTTCCTGGCGACGTTTGCCACGCCGGTGTTGGTGTTTGCGATGATCCTGGTGGATGTCCGAGGCAGACAGGACGGGCCGCAGGTGTAAAGGTGCGGGCACGGGTAAGCCGAAAACTACGGGTGTTGCTGTGCGAGAAACCGGCGCTGGTGGTAAAACAAAACTTGAGGAAGCGAAAGGCTCTTCCCGCCGGAGCCTGATTCCTGTCATTATGCATAGCGGCGCGAATGCTGAGCAAATCCTGACCTTGTTGCCAGGAACGCGACAAGGATGGGGCACCCGCTTTCGGCGCGAAATCTCATGGCCTTAAATGCGATAGCTCGTTCGTCTTCCGGTTCCGGCGTGTTTCCGGCGCTGGTGCTGGTGCAGGGGAACGAGCAGAAAAATATTGTCCTCAACCGGACTCCTTTCAGCGTGGGCCGCAAGGTGGATAAGGATCTGGTGATTGCCGATCCGCGGGTGTCGCGCGATCACGCGCAGATCATTCTGGAAGAAGACGGATTTTTTCTGGTCGACCAGGGCAGCAAGCACGGCACATTCGTCAATGGGGAACGCATTCAGCGACAAAAGCTGGAGCGCAATGACCGGCTGGAATTTGGGGCGCGCGACTCGACTTATGCCATTTTCAATCCGGCGCACCGCACGTCGAATACGGCGCGTGATTTTTTAAGCCAGATTTCCGGAATCCAGATTTCGCAGGAAACCACCGATCTGGAAAAGTTGACGTTGTTTCTTGAGGCTGCGGCCAAGTTGAACACCGCCGGTGTGCTCGACGAAATCCTGATGACCATGCTGGACGTAACGCTGCGCCTGACGCGTGCCGAACGGGGCTACGTCTTTCTGAAGGACGACGAGGGGAAACTGCGGCTGATGGCGGGGCGCAACAACAAAGGCGAGCCGCTGCTGGATGACAAGACGATTTCGCATTCGGCGCTGGACGAATCGCTGCGTTCGAATTCGGAGTTTCTGCTGACCGATACGGGCAGTTCGATGGACCTGGCGGCGCGGCAGAGCATTGTGGCCTACGATCTTCGTACCGTGATTTGTATTCCGTTGCGGAAGCGGCAGGTGCAATCGACGCGGGAGCAGCAGGCGCCGGTGTCAGACGCGGCGGCGGAGGTGACGGGAGTTTTGTATGTGGACTCGCGCTTCGCGTCGCGCGAATTTTCCGGCGTGGGGCACGACATTCTGCGGGCGATCGCGACAGAAGCCGCGTCGCTGATCGAGAACGCGCGACTGGTGCAGGCGGAAGAAGAATCGCGGCGCTACCAGCAGGAGCTGACGATTGCCGCCAGCATTCAGCAGCGGCTGATGCAGGTGAAGATTCCCGAAGTGCCGTTTGCCAAGCTGCGCGGAAAGAATCTTTCTTGTAAGGAAATCGGCGGAGACTTCTTCGATGCGGTGAATACGAAGGAAGGCCTTGCCGTGGTGCTCGCCGATGTGAGCGGCAAGGGAGTGTCGGCGGCGCTGCTGGCTTCCACTTTGCAAGGAATGATTTATTCGCATTTGAGTTCGGGCATGCCGCTGCTGGAGGTGGTCGTAGCGGTGAACCGCTTTTTCACCGAAAAGTTGGTCGGAGAAAAATATGCGACCGTGCTGCTGGCACGCCTGCGCCGGGATGGCGACCTGGAATACGTGAACTGCGGCCACGTGCAGCCGCTGCTGGTGTGTGGCGGAGAAGTGATGAGGCCGCCGCACGGCAATGTGCCGGTAGGCTTGCTGGCCGATGCTACTTTTGAAAGCGCGCGCTGCCAGCTCAATTCGGGTGACCGCTTTATTCTGGTGACGGATGGCGTGACCGAAGCGGAGAATGCCATGGGCGATTTCTTCGAAGACTTCAGGCTTGAAGCGGCCGCAGCCAAGGCTCCGACGCTGGAAGGAATTTTCTCGGCGGTCTCGGAGTTCTGCGCAGGAAATCCATTGAATGACGATTGCACGGTGGTGGAGATCGTTTATTCGAGTGCGGCGGAGGCGTAGGCTGTGTACGATGAACCGCACCGGGCTTCGCCCCGGAGACAGCCGAGGGCGGCTGTCTCCACACGAACCCGACGCTGACGGCAGTCGTAGCTTGTCCCGCAACTGCGCTCATTCCACAACCACGCTGTAATTTGTTCCCTCCCAGCGACTCTCCTTCGGCCAGTAAAACGTGAATGCGACTTGGCTTCCCGGAGGCAGTGAGGCGGTCGGCAAGTCGAGAACGTGGGTGCCCAGGCCGGTGTCACGGGTGCCGGTGTCCTGCGAAGTTTTCCAGCCGTCGATACTCCAGTGAACGAGAGCGGGGGTGAGCAGTGCGATGCGCAGTTTCTTGTTGCGTGGCAGGGAGCGGCACTTGTTGTTAAACCTCCAGCCGAAAACTTGCCGCGTGGGTTTCTCGACCAGATAGCGTTGTACGGTTTGCGGAGGCTGGTCGAAAATTTTACTGTCGCGCAGCGAGCGGCGAAGTTTGATGTATTCGGAATGCGCCCAGACCAGAGGGCAGGCCGAGCCCGAGGGCCTTCCGCGAAACAACTCCAGCGCGGGAAGATCGGCGGCGTCCCAGACCTGTTCGGGCAGCAGGCGGCTGTGGCCGGTGGTGCATTGTTCCATCATCGAGAGCAAAGCTTCAGCTGCGGCGGGGCGGCCTGCCGCGAGTTCGTAGTGAGCGCGCTCTCCGGCGAGAAGAGGCCAGGGGCGGCCGATGCCGGTGCCATCGAAAGCCGAGCCGTCCTCGTGCTCGCCATAACCATCTCCGTTGTAGCGGTACCAGCACGGGCCCTGCGGCAGTTGCACGCGCAACAGAGCGTCGATGACGCGAACCGTATTCAGAATGCGGGGATCATCGGGGGCGCGCAGTCCGAAACGCACAAGCGCCAGCGAGTCGGGACTAATGATACGAAAGGCGCGCTCCGTGTTCTGCCCTTCTTTGCCGGGAGGCCGATTCTTGATGGGAACGAAGCCCTGGGTGGGAGACGCGGCGGAATCGGTTTCCGGTGGAGCGATGCGCACGTAGTAGCCTTCCACGCCGACTTGCCGGGCGAGATCACCGCCGGTGGCGTAAACCCAGCGTTCGATGTTGTCGTTCCAGGCATCGGCGACGTCGCGAAGAGTGGAGGCGGCGTCGCTGTGTCCGGTGAGTTCGGCGATGTCGGCGGCTGCGAGGAGGGCGGAGATCTCCACAGCGAGCGTGAAGGGAGAATATCCGCCATCTTCTTCCCAACGATCCTGCTGGGTGACCGGGCCGTTGCGCAGAATGTAGCTGGCGGCGTTGCGCACCATGGGCCACCAGCGCTCCAATTTGCCCAGACCCTGCGCGGATTCGCGGCGCAGAAGATCCAGCAGCAGGATGGGGAAGGCGGTTTCGTCCATCTGGACGCCGCCCCAGTAGGAGCGCCCATCGAGCCAGAGATTTTGCGCCCAGTTGCCGTCAGCCTCCTGCGTGGTCTCAAGGTAGCGGAGCACTCGAACTGCGTCAGAGACGGCGCCGGCGGCCAGCAGCGCTCCCGCGGTCTCGACGAGATCGCGCGGCCACACCAGGTGATAGCCCCCGAGGTCTTCGTCACCTTTGCTGAATCCCCAGGGGATGGAAAGGCTGGCGATGATGCCGCCCAGAAAGTCCTTGGACTCGTGAGTGCGCAAGACGGCGGTGGAAGAGCGGTAAAGATCGTACTCGCGCGGCGGTTCATCGAGTTTGAGCAGCGTGTTCTGCCAGTTTTTCCAGTGGAAGACGTATTGCTCGCGAAGCTCGGAGTAATCTTCGAGCAGGGTGGAGCGGACCTGCTGCCCGGCCTCGGTCCACCTCGCGCCGAAACCCAGGGCAAGTACGAACTCTCCGTTGCAAGCGGCGAGATCGATCTCTCCGGTGCAGGCGAGGTTGCCATTTTCGGCACGCTGGTATTCCCACTCCATCTGGAAGTGAGCGGAAAGATCCTGCCATCCGTCGGAAGCGCCGACGAATCCGACGGACATTTTTCTCCACGGCGTCGAAGAGGCTAAGGCGAGAGCAGTGCCGTCGTGCTCGGCGAGGAACATGGGCACGCCTTTGTAGTCACCCACCCAGGCGGTATTTCCGTTTCCGCAGTTGGCCAGGTGCGGCGAGAGCAGGGCGTAGAGGCGATAGTCGGAAATTTGACCCTGCAGCGGTTCGAAGCGAATCTTCTGCAGAACCACGTTGCGGTAAGGATCGGTGAGGATCTCCTTGTAAATCCGGTAGCGGCCGCTGCCATCGGTGTTGGTCAGTTCAAAGGCGGGGACGCCGGGCTCGAAGGGCTTGTTCTCGAAGGTGCAGTGCCGTTTTTCCTCGGAAAAGAAGTCCCGTCCGTTGGTGACGATGAAGCCGAGGTCGCGAGTGCAGGCCTGATCGACCCGCGGGAAGTAAACTTCATTCAAAATGCCGTGGCTGGTGGTGAACCAGACCTTGCTGTGCTGGTTTAAAGCTGTGCCGGCTCCGGTTTTTGCGCTTGAGGTCCAGCGGGGCGGAATGCCGGGCCAACCGGGGGCATAGTGTATAAAATCGCTCATGAAATTTTCGTCCTGGGGAGTACAAGCAGATTGAGAGCCAGTTGCGGGATGAGGAGCCTCCGGGTGCATCCGACCCAGCAGAATTGGATGGCCGCAAGATCAATTAGTTGCATCGAAGAGGGAAGTGGAAAAGCAATCTTGCGCCGTTGCGCCAATGCGGCATAACAGGCGGATTCGACCCGATGGGCATGCCAGGCACCGTCCAATCTCGCAGGACTTTAATCTTCGGCATAGTAGCAGGCTTGTGTCTGGTGCTGGGGCCGTATGCTTCGGCGGGTACTGCTGCGCCGCCCGATGCCAGCCCAGTTACGGCGCTCGACCGCGGATTTGTGGGGCTCTATAACCTGGATTTTGCGGGCGCGCACAAGGATTTTTCCGCGTGGGAGACGCAACATCCCGACGATCCGGTGGGGCCGGTCAGCCAGGCTGCGGGATTTCTTTTCTCGGAGTTCAACCGCCTGGGGGTGCTGGAGGGCCAGTTCTACGACGATGACGACAGCTTTGCCGCTCGATCGAAACTCAGCCCGGACCCACAGGTGCACGACAAATTTCAGAGTGCGGTAGATCATGCCCAACTGCTCGCTCATGCCCGCTTAGCCAAAGATGCGAAAGACCAGGACGCGTTGTTCGCTCTGACGCTTGCGTCTGGCCTGCAGGCTGATTACGCGGCGTTGATTGAAAAGAAAAACCTGGCTTCCTTGCACTACACCAAAGAGGCATCTGCCTGGGCTCAACAGTTGCTTGCGGTTTGCGACAACTGCTCTGACGCGCTGGTGGCTACGGGATTCAGCAAGTACATCATCGGCAGCATGACGGCGC
>PMXH01000593.1 GCA_003165855.1 Acidobacteriaceae bacterium
GACCTGCAGAATCAATACGGCTCGCAGGGATTGCAGATTGTCGGCGTCGCCATGGATGATGCCAGCAAGGAAGACATCGGCAAATTCGCCAAAGACATGGGCGTGAACTATCCCATTCTGATTGGCAAAGATTCGGTAGCCGATCAGTACGGCGGCGTCGACGGTTTGCCGGAAACTTTCTTAATCACGCGCGACGGCAAAATCATGGATAAGATTATCGGACTCAGGGGCAAGTCTGAAATCGAAGACGCAATCAAGAAAGCTCTCGACACCCGCCCCGCCGCGAGCCAAGCCTCGACTTTAGAAAAGAGTGCGAAAACTTCGGTCGCGCCATGACGATCCAACAAACCAAGCGGCAGAATTTCGGCACTCTCAGAGCAGCACGTCTAAGCGTCCTGCTCGTTCTTCTCGCGGCCGCTAATCTCTCGTCCGCGCAAACCCTGGGCAAAGCTCCGTCCCTCACGTTCGGCGCAGTGCCGCTAGTCACCGCTCAGCGCGCCCAGCAAACCATGGTCGACCTGAATTTTCGCATCCCGGCCGGCTACCATATCAACTCGAACACGCCCAAGTCGGAGTTCCTCATTCCGACCGCTTTGAAAATGGACCTGCCCACCGACATCATCCTGGGAAAAATTCAATATCCCGCCGGCGAGGATGCTAGCTTCCCCTTCTCGCCCGATGAAAAGCTGAGTGTCTATAGCGGAGACTTCACCATCGCCGTCGCGGTGCATCCCATGCACTCGGTCGTGCCCGGAAAATACGAGATGCACGGCGTTCTTCGTTACCAGGCCTGTGACAACGCCGCCTGCTATCCTCCGAAAACACTACCTGTGAGTTTTGAAGTGAAGGTCGTGAAAGAGCCGGCCGAGCACAAGGCCAACCCCGCGCAAAGCCCACACGTGCACAACTAAGCCAGCGATTCGTCGGAGCCTCGAACTACTTAGCGTTTCCCGCCCGCTTCTTCTCTACCCGCGCCCAGGTATCCTTCAGCGCCACCGTCCGGTTGAACACCAATTTGCCGGGTTTCGAGTCCGGATCAACACAAAAATATCCCAGACGCTCAAACTGATACCGGCTGCCTGCCGCCGCATTTGCCAGCGACGGCTCCAGTTTCGCGTCCGTAATCACTTCGAGCGAGTTCGGGTTGAGATTATCCAGAACATCCTTCCCGTCCTCAACCTCGCTCGGATTCTCTTTGCTGAACAGGTGCTCGTAGATCCGCACCTCGGCATCAATCGCATTCGCCGCCGACACCCAGTGAATCGTCGATTTCACTTTGCGCCCGTCGGGAGCGTTGCCGCCGTGCGTCGCCGGATCGTAGCTGCAATGCACTTCCACCACTTCGCCCTTGTCGTTCTTCACCACGCTCTTGCAGGTAATGAAATATCCGTAGCGCAGGCGAACCTCGCGCCCCGGCGATAGCCGGAAGTATCCTTTCGGCGGATCTTCGCGGAAGTCATCCCGCTCGATGTAAAGCACGCGCGAGAACGGCACTTTCCGCATGCCGGCGCTCGCGTCTTCGGGATTATTCACCGCGTCCATCTCTTCGACTTGATTTTCCGGATAGTTGTCGATCACCACTTTCAGCGGACGCAGCACCGCCATCACCCGCGGAGCGCGCTTGTTCAAATCTTCGCGGACGAAGTGTTCCAGCATGGCCAGCTCGATCGAGCCCGTCGTCTTCGAGACGCCAATCGCGCCGCAAAAATTCCTCACCGCTTCCGGCGTGTAGCCGCGTCGGCGAATTCCACCCAGCGTGGGCATCCGCGGATCGTCCCATCCGCTCACCCGGCCTTCCTGCACCAACTGCAGCAGCTTGCGTTTGCTCAACAGCGTGTAGGTAAGGTTCAGCCGGTCAAATTCAATCTGCCGCGAGGGAAAAATGTCGAGTTGCTGGATGAACCAGTTATAGAGCGGGCGATGATCTTCGAACTCAAGCGTGCAAATCGAGTGCGTAACCCGCTCGATGGAGTCCGACTGCCCGTGCGCGTAGTCGTACATCGGATAAATGCACCACTTACTGCCGGTGCGATGATGCTCGGCGTGCAGAATGCGATACATCACCGGATCGCGCAGGTTGAGATTGGGCGAGCCCATATCGATCTTCGCCCGCAGCGTGCGTGACCCATCGGGAAACTCCCCGGCCCGCATGCGCTCAAACAAATCCAGATTCTCTTCCACTGAACGATTGCGATAGGGACTGTCCTTGCCCGGTTCAGTAAGCGTGCCGCGATGCTTGCGAATCTCCTCTGCGGTTAGGTCGTCAACGTAGGCCTTGCCGTCCTGGATGAGCTTGATCGCCCACTCATAGAGCTGATCGAAATAATCGGACGCGTAGAACAGCCCGTCCCAGTTGAATCCAAGCCACTTCACATCGGCCTTGATCGACTCGACGTATTCGGTCTCTTCCTTCTCCGGATTGGTGTCGTCGAAGCGAAGATTCGTATGTCCGCCAAATTCGTCGGCCAGTCCAAAGTCGATGCAGATCGCCTTGGCGTGTCCAATGTGCAGATAGCCGTTCGGTTCGGGAGGAAAGCGTGTCTGCACGCGGCCATTGTGCTTGTTGGTCTTCAGGTCTTCTAGAATGATGTCGCGGATAAAGTTCGACGGAGCGGACGACGGCGAGGCAGCCACAGCTTTTTCTCCAACTTCGCTTGCGGGATGAGATGGATTCATTACCCTTTGATCTTATCGCAAGATGAAGCGCCGCCGCCTCATTTCGCCGCCGCCGCGCGCACTCTGAACCGGACCTTTTCCTTTTGCTGAAGATAGCGGACGATCTCGAACAGATTACGAGCCTGCGGATTCCCCGACGGACCGAGCATCCTCATCAAGCTCTTTGGTGAGTGACTCGTGCTCTCCGCCAATTCGGCAAACCCCACGGTGGCATGAATGTAATCGCGCAACACGGTTTTACCCGTTTCCACGTCTCCCGATAGAAAGCTTTCGACTGCTTCGCGCAGCAGTTCCCTGCGGAATGCGGGATCGCGTCCCGCCCGCGCCCGAATCGTTTCTTTGAAATCCCGCGTGAGCACCACTATTGCGTCTCCTGTTTTTTTCTTCGCTTGTAGTCCTGCCACCGGACAAGCGCGTTCGCGATATCTTTCTGCTGGCGTTTCTTGGTTCCTCCGCCTAGCAGAAGGACCACTCGTTCGCCGTCCTTGGCGAAATACATCCGGTAATCGGCTCCGAAGTCGATCCTGTACTCGTGAACACCACTGCCAACGCTCTTTACGTTGGAAACGTTTCCTTGTGACAGCCGCGCGACGGCGCTGGCTACCTTGGCGGCGGCTGGCGGGTTCAGGCTGTCGAACCATTCAGCATAAGGGCTGTGGCCGCCTCGCGCGAGGTATTCGAGAACCTCAACAGGATTCGATGGTAACATAAATGTTACCTTAACTCAACCTCGAGACAGTCGGCTTTGAACGCCCTACTGCAGTCTTCCCGTTGCCTGCTCGATCCGCGCCAGCGTCGTCTCCCGCCCCAGCACCTCCAGCGTCTCAAACAGCGGCGGCGCATTCTTGCGGCCGCAGACCGCCACGCGGATAGGCTGGAACATCTGCCCCGCCTTCACTCCCAGTTCCTGCGCAGCGGCGCGCAGCACCTGATCCAGGGGGTCGTGTTTGAACTCAACCTTCGCCAGCGCTTCCCGTGCTCGCGTGAGAACCTTCAGCGCCATACCCGCGTCGCCCTTCTGCGGAATAAGTTCTGCCGGGTCGTAGGGTGGCAGTTGGTCCACGAAGAAGAAATCCGCTGCGGTGAGCGCGTCGCGCAGTAGCTTGATGCGCTCGCGAATCAGCGGCGTGATCCGCAGCATCTTCGCAGCGTCTACATTAAATCCCGCCTCACGCACAATCGGCAGCAGCCGACCGCTCAACTCCTCCACCGCCAAGCCGCGAATATGCTCGGCATTCAGC
>PMXH01000302.1 GCA_003165855.1 Acidobacteriaceae bacterium
CGCTTCGACACGTCACCCCCAAACGGGAGCTGCAGAGCAACTTCCGGTTAACGTGGGTTAACGTGCACGGGATCAGCGAGCTAGGCGGGAGAAGCGCGAAAAATGGGCAGTTTCCGCGTTAGCGTGCGCGAACCTGTAGAAAACAAGCGGCTAAGAAAAGAAATCCTCGACTCCGGGTTGTTGTACAGCAACCGCGCGGCGAGCGCGCGTTAACGTCTTGAAAACAAAGCAAGTTGATTTTCGCGGAGATCGAAGGGGCGAAGATCGGGCGCGGGTAATCTGTTCTGCGTTGCGGCGCGGGTGCGCTACCATAGCAGGCAGGTGGGGAGGAGTTCCATGGCAAGCGTGATCGTGAAAAATCCGGCTGTGCTCAGCGGCGAGCCGGTGTTTCGTGGGACACGGGTTCCGTTCAAGGCGTTGACGGATTATCTGGAAGGCGGCGAGAGTCTGGCCGAGTTTCTGGAGCAGTATCCGAGCGTGACGCGCGAGGCCGCGATTGCGGCGCTGGAAGAGGCGCGGGACAGCCTGATGGCGCATCTGGGATGAAAGTACTGATCGACGAGTGCGCGCCCAAGGCGATGAAAGTAGCGCTGGCGGCCAGCGGTTTCGACTGCACGACGGTGCAGGAAGCGGGATGGTCGGGGAAAGAAAACGGCGAACTGCTGGCCCTGGCCGACGCCAGTTTCGATGTGGTGGTGACGATCGACCGGAATCTGCGTTATCAGCAGAACCTCACCGGGCGCAGGATCGCGCTGCTGATCGTGCGTGCGCGTACGAATCGTGTAGTGGATTTAGAGCCGCACTTCTCGGCCTGCGCCGAGGCGTTGCGAACCATTCAACCGGGCACAGTGGTTGAGGTGGGGTCCTCAGCGTAGGCGTCTTGGAAGAAGCAGCGGTCCCATTTTTTCGCGGGAGAGTGTACCGAGCGCGGGAGCCGCGTCAAGCCTCTCCGCTGCCTTCGACCGCTGGCGCGGCGCGCACAGAACGCGCGGGCTTGACCCGCCTCCCTCTCCGCTCTGTGTTGCTTCCAGCCATCGAAAAAAATGTGATTGAAAAATGGGAGGGGTGTGTCCGCGATCTATGCGCGGGCTTCAGAGCGCACAGCACTGAGCGAGTGAATCATCCGAATAACCGCCCGCCGATCCCGCTCCCCTAACGACTCCACGAGCCGGAATCTCTTCCATAGACGTTGCTCTTCCAAACTCTGTCGCTGCAGCTTGGCAGGTTTGAGTCCGAGCAGTTCATCCGCTGACACGCGAAGAATGCGTGCGAGCGCAACGATGACCAACGAAGGAGGAAGTTCCGCTTCCGTTTCGTAATAGGAAATCATCCGTTGCGTGGTGCCCAACGTTTTCGCAAGGCGAACCTGAGTAAATCCGCGCGCCTTGCGGAGCGCATACAGGCGCTGCCCGAATGATGTGGTAGGAGTCTTTCTTTTTGGCATGTCAGGCTGGATTGTAAGAGGCGATTCCATGTCCACGAAAACATCCATTGACTTAATATACATACGATGGATATTATCGCGAACAGGTCAGAGAACGATAAAAAAATCACGCAACCCTCTTGACAAGGTTTTTGCAAAAGCCCTGAAAAACGAGTGAAGGGAGCGCCAACGAAATGCCGTATGTTTCCCCGGAGTTGAAGGAGCGGATCAAGCGGGAAGTCTCCATCCAGCGGTTAGCCGAGGCGCGGGGCATCCAGCTGCGGCGCAGCGGCAAGGAACTGATCGGCCTCTGCCCCTTCCACAAAGACACGCGCCCGAGCCTCAACATCGACCCGGTGAAAAACGTCTGGGACTGCAAGGGCGCGTGCGGCGAAGGCGGCGACGTGATTCTGTGGGTGATGCGGGCCGAAGGCATCAGCTTTACGCACGCCGTGGAACTGCTCAAGCGAAACTATCTGCCTTCCCCGGCCAGCGCAGCCGAGCCGCCGCCGAAGCAAAGCTCGGTGCCAAAGTTGCCGCCGTTGTTTCAGGGGAACGTGGACGATCAGAAGTTGCTGAGCATCGTGGTCGATTACTACCACCGCACGCTGAAGCAGTCGCCGGGTGCGCAGCAGTACCTCATCAAACGCGGCCTGCAATCGGCGGAGATGGTCGAACACTTCAAGTTGGGTTTTTCCAATCGCTCGCTGAATTACCACATGCAGGACAAGAACCGGGCGGAAGGCTTGCGCCAGCGCGGACGACTGGAGGAGTTGGGCATCTTGCGGGAGAAGAGCGGACATGAGCACTTCGTGGGCTCGCTCGTGATCCCGATTCTGAATCTCAACGGCGAAGTGGTGCAGATGTATGGGCGCAAGATCGGCGAACGTCTGCGGCCCGGAACCGAGTATCACCTGTACCTGCCGGGGCCAAGGTGCGGCGTGTGGAACGAGCAAGCCCTGATCGCGTCGAAAGAAATCATCCTGTGCGAAGCGCTGATCGACGCGCTCACGTTCTGGTGCGCGGGCTATCGCAACGTGACGACCAGCTACGGCGTGAACGGCTTCAACGACCATCACCGGGAGGCGTTTCGCAAGCACGGCACGAAGAGAATTCACATCGCATACGACCGCGACGAGGCGGGAGAAAAAGCGGCGACGAAACATGCGGAAGAACTCATGCAGATGGGCATCGAGTGTTTCCGGGTGCGGTTTCCGCCTGACCAGGACGCCAACGAGTTTGCGCGGAAGAACCAGCCCGCCGCGAAGTTCCTGGGCATGTACCTGACCAGCGCGGCATGGCTGGGCAAAGGCCAACGGCCCACGGTTGCAGTGATGAAGCTGACGCCGGCATCGCCGGCATCACAGGAGGAGGGAAAACTAGAGCCGATGAAAAAGCAGGAGCCATCCCCAGCAGAAGAAAAACCCAAAAGCACAGCTAAAGAAAAAATAGCAATCGAGAGTCCAACTCCGTCTCCAACTTCTTCGACTGCGGGGGAGAGTGTTTTTCCTTTAGCCGCTAATCCTGAAACTGCGCAGCACGAAAAAGACTTGCAGCAGGAAGAGACGGTACAGCGCCCGATGCCGCAGAGCGCGCCCGCCGCGCCGCAGATCAAGATCGACAACGGAGAAATCGTAGCGACCTTCGGGCCGCGCACGTACCGCGTGTTGAATCTGGAGAAATGCACCAGTCTGGGCCGGATGCAGATCAACGTGAAAGTATCCGGCACGAACGTGCGCGGGGAGTGGTGCTATCACGGCGACACGTTCGACATGGAGAGCTTTCCGCGCCGCGCGGCCTTCATCAAGCAAACGGCGCACGAGCTGGCGACCAAGGAAGAGACGATCCAGCGCGAAGTCGGCCAACTGTGGGGCGCGCTCGGCGACCTGCAGCGGGAGATGCTGCGCAAGACGCTGACGCCAGAGGCGGAAGAAACCATCATGACCGCCGAGGAGAAAACGGCCGCAATGGAACTGCTCCGCGATCCGCGCCTGCTGAAGCGGGTGCTAGAGGACTTCGAGAAATGCGGCGTGGTGGGGGAAGAGACGAACAAGAAAGTCAGTTATCTGGCCGCGGTGTCGCGTCTGCTCGAAAAACCGCTCGCGATTGTGGTGCAGTCGGCATCTTCGGCGGGCAAGAGTTCGTTGATGGAAGCGATTCTCGACTTCATGCCGGAAGAGCAGCGGGAAAGCTACTCGGCAATGACCGGGCAGGCACTCTTCTACATGGGACAGAAGAATCTTAAGCACAAAATCCTCGCGGTGTCTGAAGAAGAGGGCGCGCAACGCGCGGCCTATGCGCTGAAGCTGTTGCAGTCGGAAGGCAAGCTGAAAATCGCTTCGACCGGCAAAGACCCGGTGAGCGGCAAGCAGGTGACGCACGATTACGAAGTGGAAGGCCCGGTGATGATCTTCCTCACCACCACGGCGCAGCAGGTCGATGAGGAGTTGCTGAATCGTTCGATTGTGCTGACGGTGAACGAGGAGCGGGAACAGACGAGGGCGATTCATCGCAAGCAGCGCGAGGCCCGCACGACGGAAGGACTTTGGGCATGGCGGGAGCGGGCCCGCATCGTGAAGCTGCATCGCAACGCGCAACGCCTCTTGCGGCCCATCGCCGTCGCCAATAACCAGCCCGACGCGGACGAAGACTTTCCCGACCACATGACCAGGACGCGGCGCGATCACGCGAAACTGCTGACGCTGATCGACTCGATTGCGCTGCTGCATCAGCACCAGCGGGAGGTCAAGCGGGACTCGCGCGGCGGCGACACGCTGGAATACATCGAGGCCACAGCCGAAGACGTGGCGCTGGCGAAACAACTCATGCACCAGGTCATCATGCCTTCGCTCGACGAACTGCCGCCGCACACGCGCCGCCTGCTCGGGGTGATCGAGCAGATGGTGAAGGAAGAGTGTGAGCGTTTAGAGATCGAATCTTCGGAATACCGTTTCACGCGGCGCAGCGTGCGGCAATACAGCCAGTGGGGCGACACACAGTTGCGGGTGCATCTGCGGCGGTTGGAAGAAATGGAATATCTGCGGGTGCGCTATGGCGGGCCGGGACAGACGTTCGTCTACCAGTTGCACTCCGAGGAAGAGGAGACAAATCGTAACCATGCGGGGTCGCGGGGGGTGCGCGGGGACCGCGCGGGGGTGGGTGAAAGCGAACTATCGCCAGCAATGACGCGGGTGCAGACGCCAACTGCGCGGTTTGCCGGAAGTATATTAAGGGGTAACGGGACCGAATCCAGTCACATCGTAGTCGTAGGTAAACCGAACGGTGCGGAAAAACCGAACGGCCACGAGCTGGCGGGACACGCGGCGGTGAAGTGATGGCCCGCGTCAGCAAACGTCGTCATCCGCACCTGGAGCCGCACTCGCCGCTGGGCCAGTTCATGGAAGAACATCTGGAATGGTTGCTGATCAACAACTACTCCCAGGACACTGCCGACCATGCGCGTTGGTCCATCGCCGATTTTATCCGCTGGGCCGAGCAGCGCGGGATCGAGCATCCGATGGAAGTGACGCGCCCCATCCTCGAAAGTTACCAGCGATATCTCTACTACTACCGCAAGACGAACGGACAGCCGCTCACGTTCCGCACGCAGCACTCGCGGCTGACGCCGGTGCGCCGCTGGTTTCGCTGGCTGGTGAGGAACAATCACATCCTGCACAACCCGGCTTCTGATCTCGACCTGCCACGCATGGAAAAGCGCCTTCCACGCACGATCTTCTCTGCGGAAGAAGTCGAGCGCGTTCTCTTGGTGCCCGACATCGGCACGCCTGTCGGCCTGCGCGACCGCGCCATGTTGGAAACGTTCTACTCAACCGGCGTGCGGCGCACGGAGCTGATCCATCTCAAGCTGTACGATGTGGACCGGGAACGCGCCACGCTGACCATCCGCCAGGGCAAGGGCAAGAAGGACCGCATGATTCCGATCGGCGAGCGGGCGCTGGCCTGGGTAGAAAAATATCTGCGCGAAGCCCGCCCTCCGCTTGCTGTCGAGCCGGACGACGCCACGCTGTTCTTGACGCAGTATGGAGAGCCGTTTCATCCCGACGCGATGAGCAACCTGGCGCGCAACTACATCGCGCAGGCCAACCTGGGAAAATCCGGTTCCTGCCACACGTTCCGCCACACCATGGCGACGCTGATGCTCGAAGGCGGCGCCGACATCCGCTACATCCAGCAGATGCTCGGCCACGCCGATCTGAGCACCACGGAAATCTACACGCACGTGGCCATCCGCAAGCTGCAACAAATCCACGCCGCCACGCATCCCGGCGCAAAGTTAGAGAACCAGAAACCAGAAGGCACGAGCGACAACGGCCACGGCGAGGAAGAGAAAGCCGCACTGCTGGCCGCGCTCGAAGCCGAGGACGAAGAGGAAGACTAAAAGCTGTTCTTGACGAGGTATGCCATATCTGGCATATTCGAGAGGTACGATGAAACCACTGATCTTCGTTGCCGATTCACACCGCGCTCTGTTGGAGTTTCCAAAAGCCGTGCAGCAGCAGGTTGGCTTTGCTCTCTATCAGGCGCAGATGGGCGGCAAGCACATCGAAGCCAAGCCGCTGAAGAACGTCGGGGCCGGAGTGCTGGAGGTGGTTTCCGATCATCGCGGCGACACGTTCCGCACGGTCTACACGGTGAAGCTGGAAAAGGCGGTGTATGTGCTGCACGCCTTTCAGAAGAAATCGAAGCACGGCATAGCCACGCCGAAAAGCGTCATGGACCTTGTGAAACAGCGGTTGCAACGTGCCAGCGAGATCGACCGCGAAAGAGAGAAATAGCGATGCCCAAACGCACAAAAGATTACGTTGTCAGCAGCGGAAACGTCTTCGCCGATCTTGGACTGCCAAACCCGGAGGAGGCCTTGGCCAAGGCCGAGCTTGCCCACAAAATCGCCCTGCTGATCCAGAACAAGGGGCTGACCCAAGTGCAGACCGCCAAACTGCTGGGCGTCGATCAACCCAAGGTCTCAGCCCTTCTTCGCGGGCGTCTCTCCGGATTCTCTCTGGAGCGGCTGATGCGCTTCCTGCTGCTGTTGGGGCAGGACATCAAAATCACGGTGCAAGCCTGTCCCCGCTCCCGGTCCCAGGCTCGCGTGCATGTGGCATAGAGAATAGCTTCGCATCGTTTGGTAACCGCCGCGCACTCGACTGCCCCCGCCACGGTCTCTCTCCCTTGGAACCCTCTCGTCCGGGCACCCCCATCTCTATGGAATCCCCAAGGGAGAAAGACCCTTCTCCCGCGCCTGTTCGTGTTGTGTGCGCTGTGGCGCACGCAGGCGCTCCTGTAGGGGGCTGTCGAGCGGACCACGGGCCCCGGTCCGGCTGCGCTGCGCGGCGGATTGCAACTCAAAATGCTGGCCTGAAGTACCTGGGCGTGCGTCTCCAAAGTCACTTCTATGCGCGTGCCTTGCTGACTACAATCAGCGGAGATGGCCGCCACACCCGAAGAACGAATCCCTGCTCTCACGAGTGGTGAAGAGATTTTTTCTTTAGCTGTGCCTTTCGCTGCGTGCTCCGAAAATCGCATCGGTGCAACCCGGCTTGAGGGCAAAAAAACGCATCAGGGGATTTTTTCTAGAACTCGCGCAGTTCGCGCCAGCGCAATGTGGAGTAAGTGGTCAGGAACGCATCAGGTTAGCCGGAGAGAAGGGGCGAAAACCGTGTTGGGGATAGTAATAGACGCAAACGGCAATGCCCTCTCCGACCCCTCCGGCAAATCCTACTCCTGGGACTTCGAGAACCGGCTGACG
>PMXH01000146.1:0-6229 GCA_003165855.1 Acidobacteriaceae bacterium
CTGCGATCGCCTCCGCCAGCATGCGTCCCAAAACATCCGCCGCTGGGCGCACACCTCCATACTTCAGGAGATGAATCAGCTCGCGCAGGCCACCCTCGTAGCTGCCGTAGGCCACAGCGCGCGCAAACGCCGGCTCAATGCGGCGGCACAACCCGCATCGGGGCTCGCTCTCCGGCGCAGACAATACGTAGGAAGAAAACAGCCGTTCNNGTGCAGATTCCCCCGGTGATCGGATGCATGGCATCGAGACAGTCCTGGCAAACCGGGAGACGGGAAATCTTCACCAGAGGTGCGCCGCACACGCGGCAGTCGGAAGGAAACAAAACCGCGAAAAGACTCTGAGCAATCTGAACGAAAGCTCGATTCGTCCAAGGTGGCCCTTGGGTGAAAGCAATAGAATGCCCTGCCACTGCAGCGTTGGCCTGGGCAGCCCGAATTGGGTCCCCACTACTGCTGAAGACGGCCTCCCCTGATGCCCGCAAAAAACTGGGGCGGGCTACTCTGCCCGCTTAACTAGCAGTATAACGGTGGTCGAGCCGCTAGGCAACGTTGCGGCTGCCGCCGGATCTGGCTGCAGAGGAGGGCCGCTTGCCAATTGCTTCCGGCAGCCGGTCAGGGACCGGCATGAAGATCATGCGATAACTTCGTCGGAAGCATTCCGTGCAGCGTACCGGCTGTAAAAGAAAAACCGGCAGCAGATAGCGCTCGGAAAACGTGCGGCTCCGCGACCGAAAAGCCGTTTCGCTGCCGCAATCGTCGCAGTGGAACTCAAAATACTTCTGGAACCAGACTTGGTTGGAGGAGTTTCTTACCACNNGGTTTGCAGGGCAGGTAGTACGATTGATGCCAGTAGGAGATCTCATGAAGACATCGCACGCCCTTCTTGTCGCTGTAGCCTTTGCGGCCGTTGCATTCGGCTCATCGTCTGCGCAGGATTCCAAGGCAACCGCTCCGAAAGCATCTGAGCCGCCGCTGACGGCACAGGGAGCGAAGGCTGGCAAACCGTATTCCGGAATGTACAGCTTTCTGAAGGATGGAGAGTTTGTGCAGATCACGGTGGAAGACCAGGGCAGGGTGACGGGATTTGTTTCGCGCTACGGGGAAGGCGAAAGCGACAAAGGGGCGTTTCTGGATCAGTTCTTCCGCAGCGGAACAATGGACGGCAACAAGCTCAGCTTCACCACGGAAACCGTGCATGGGGTGTGGTTCGNNACAAGCTGAACTTCACCACGGAAACCGTGCACGCGGTGTGGTTCGAGTTCAAGGGAACGGTGGAGCGGGGTGAGGGGAAAAATCCTGGCGACGAAGCGTATTACGTCTTGAAGGGAACGCTGACCGACAATACGAGCGACGCACAGAAGAAAGTGACGACACATTCGCACGATGTGCTGTTCAAAATGTTTCCGGAGGAAGCGTCACCGGCGCCGCCGGTGAGAAATTAGGTTTGCAGTAGCTAGTACCTAGTAGCCAGTACCTAGTACCCAGAAAAAGGCTCGGTCTTCATGACTGAGATTCTTCTTCCGTGGAGGTGGGTAGTTGCGAATCGGTAGTGAGCTCTACTGGCCGGCGCGGGCGGGGGAGACGACGAGGCGGCCGGGAGCTTTCTTTTTGACGTCGGGCTTTTCCTGGGCATAGACGAGATCGAGTCCGCCTTCGGGAGTGGATGAGGCTTCGGCCAGAGCCGCTGCCAGGGCGCGGAACGAGCGACTCACTTCCTGGCTTTCCTGCAGCACTACCGGTGTACCGTGATCGATGGCGGGGGAGATCGCCTGAAACGCGTTGGGGATCTTCCACAATACCTTGCAATGAGTGGCCTGTTCGATGTCCTCGTCGGTGAAGCCGGGAATCTTTTTATAGCGATTGAGAACCATGCGCAACCGATTACGGCCCGCACCTTCTTCCAGGAAGGCATGAATGCGGCCGGCGCTCCACAAGGAGACGACGTCGGTTTGAGCGACCATGAGCACCGCGTTCGAGAGGTCTGAGAGCAGGCGTGTGGTGGCATCGAGGCGGCTGGAAGCGTCGACGACAACGTAGCGATAGTGATTCACCAGCAGGTCGAACAGGCGAGCCAACTCGGCCGGCGTGGGGATGGAGGGATAAGGCTGCTGCGGGCCGGCGAGAAGGTGCAAGCCGTCTTTCGAAGTGGTCATCAGGCCATCGAGCAGAGAAACATCGAGGCGGTGCAGGTTCTCGAGCGCGTCGGGAACTCCGAAGCTGGGCCGCAGGTTGAGATGGAGTTGGGCGTGGCCGACGGGCGCGAAGTCCACCAGAACCACGTTGCCGTAGGCTTGCTGCAGAGCGACGGCGGTGTTGACCGCGGCGGTGGTAGCGCCTGCGCCTCCCTTGGCGCTGAGGAAGGTGAAGATACGAGCTTTGCCGGCGCCGCCACGAGTGCGGGTGCGGTTGGAACTGAAACGGGTCAGAGCTTCGAGAAGAGCTTCAGAGCCGGCGGTGTCGTCCAGATATTCCCCCGCTCCGGCGCGCATGCTGGCCACGATGGTGGTGGGCTGCCGCATGCTGCCGTTGGCAAAGATGGCGAGCTGCAGGGTGTTGGATTGAATGAGTTCGATGGCTCTTATGGCAGGCTGAGGATTCTCGGCAGAGATATCTACGATGACGATTTCAGCGCGTAAGTCCTGAATCTGGCGCAGGATAGAGTCCGTGGGGCCAGTGGGAAATCCGACCTGGCTGAACACCACCCGGCCCAGGCGTGTAGCTTCCAGGCGGCTCTGCAATTCCGATAGATGTTCCCGGTCTTCCGTCAGGAGCGCAACGGCGATCCCATGCATGGCGCGGTTCTCGCTGATTTCTCTTGGTGTTTGCATGTTAGAAAGAGAAAGTACTGTTCGCCAAGTGACTTCGGTAACTGCCTGAGAGTGTGCTTGTGCTCAATTCGCGCGGAGACGGATGGGCAGCCTTCTGCAAGTTGGAAAACCCCGGTGTGAGGCGCACAGCAGGAAAACTCCCCCCTACGATCCGCACCAATGCCAACATTCTAAGCCAAGCCTCGGCGATTGCAAAGGACTCAGAAGGACTGGAATGAACTAAAGTGCGCAACCGGCAAGCCCAGTCCGGGATTTTTTCGGAGGTTCAAATGTGGGAAGCGATGCTTGAAACACGAATGGCGAAGCTCTCCCGAAAAGCGTGGCGGCAGATCTGCCGTGATGAACAGCGCAGGCTAGTGAGCAGCCGCGCGCGGACTCCCAGGCGCGGGCGTGGCGGAACGTTCTACCCCGGAGGGGCTGTGCAGGGCTGAAATGCGGCGGAAGTCGGCGGAGTTGTCCTCCGTCTCGGGAAGATATTCGTAGTCCTTCAAGCAGACGGCAACACCGATTTTGGTCTCGGCCAATTTTGTCTCAACCGCAACGGCCGGCTTCCAGTTGTCCGCAGGCTTGGTGACACGCAGAACGCGGGCCCGGCAGCGCACGCGCATGCTCTTGCCCAGGGTGATTTCGGAAGGCATCTTTAATGTGAGTTCGATTTCTATGCCCTCACTGATCGCCATATCGGTAAACAGGAAGGCTCCGCGGGAACTGAGGTCCTGGGTGAATCCGAGCCCTTCGGCCGCAGTCGAGATGTCACGCAGGGAGACTGGCAGGTTAAAAGCGAAGCGCTGTCCAATGCGGCGTTCAACACCAACCGAAGGGGTGGTCATGGTAGTGTCCCTTTCCTAGGGAATCGCCGGGGGGGAGAGCAACTGCAACTGTAGCGCAGTCCGGCCACTCTGGGAAGCTAAAAATTGGCGCAGGAAATTATGAATCCTCGCACCAGGCTTGCCGCGGCTGTGGAAAACTGTTTTGCCGACATGCCGCAGGCAGTCTGCAAGTTATAGTAATCCGGAGAGCGGCTAGCGTCATCCAAAGAAGCGAACGTGTCTGAATCAAGAATCCCAGTTCAGGAAAATCCGGCAGAGAGCGGCGCCGAAGCGGCCACCGGGAGCGGATCGCGCTGGCAAGCTGCGGGACGAGCGCTGCGCCATCGCAACTTCCAGCTCTTCTTTAGCGGACAACTGATCTCCCTCATCGGCACCTGGATGCAGAGCGTGGCCCAGTCGTGGCTGGTTTACCGCCTAACCGGTTCGGCGCTGCTGCTGGGGTCGGTGGGATTTGCCAGCCAGGTTCCCGTATTCCTATTTGCCCCGCTCGGGGGAATCGCGGCCGATCGCTACAACCGTCGCCACATCGTGATCGCGACGCAAATCGCGTCAATGTCGCTGGCCTCCGTTCTGGCCGCGCTGACGCTGCTGCATAAAGTGCAAGTGTGGCAGATATTCGTGCTGGCGAGTTGCCTGGGCGTGGTGAATGCGTTCGACATTCCCGGACGGCAATCGTTTCTGGTGGATATGGTTGGCAAGGACGACTTGATGAACGCGATCGCGCTGAATTCCTCCATGTTCAATGGCGCGCGCGTGATCGGTCCCGCCATCGCTGGGATTCTGGTGGCGAAGATTGGCGAAGGCTATTGCTTCCTTGGTAACGCCGTGAGCTACATCGCGGTGATTATCGGATTGCTGCTGATGAGGGTGCACAGCCCGGCCCGCGCGTCCATGGCTTCGCCGCTGGAGCACATGATGGAAGGATTCCGCTTCGTCAATCGGACTGCGCCGATCCGCGCGCTGCTTCTGCTACTGGGCCTGGTGAGCCTGGTGGGCATGCCCTATGTGGTGCTGATGCCGATTTTCGCTGATCAAATTTTGCACGGCGGAGCGAAGGGGTTGGGCATCCTGATGGGCGCGACCGGCGTGGGAGCCCTGCTGGGTGCGCTGACCCTCGCGTTTCGTTCAGGTGTGAAAGGGCTGGGGCGATTGGTGGCCTGGTGCTGTGCTGGTTTCGGAGCCAGTCTGGCGGTGTTTGCGTTGTCACACGTATTCTGGGTTTCCGTGGTTCTACTACTGCCGGTGGGTTATTGCATGATGCTGCAAATGGCATGCTCGAACACACTGATTCAGGTAATGGTGCCGGACGCGTTGCGCGGGCGGGTGATGGCCGTGTACTCCATGATGTTCATGGGCATGGCTCCGATTGGAGCGCTGCTCGGCGGCGCGCTGGCCGACCGTCTGGGCGCTCAAGTCACGGTAGCGATCGGTGGCGTGGCGTCGGTGGTGGGCGCGTGCTGGTTCGCGTTGCATCTGCCGAAGATCCGCGTGGAAGCTCGGCGATTGATCGTGTCACAAGCCGCGGGCGGCGGCGAGCCGTCGGAGATGACGGCGCAGGCGGTAGAAGATTAGATCCGAAGTGCGCGGGGAAGTCTATCTGATTCGGTTTTTACATCTTCGGTTTCCACATGGCGCATGAGATGCGCCGATTCCTCTCGACCTGAACCGCCGCGGGCCACCCATGAAGAATTGTGATCGACAGAATTGGTGATTTGGCGCTCCGCGCGCGCATATTTCTTGAAGGTCGATAAAGAGACGTGATATATCCGCTAACTATCTCGCCAGACGATTAAGTCCCACCCATCTGCTTCGAGGGCGAGCGAAAACGGACGATCGTCGATCGGAGGACAAGATGAGTTCATTCCGGAAGATGATGGCTTCCAGTCTTTTCATGGCGGTATTCACGGGAACGATGTTGGGGCAAGGCGGAGCCACGGGCGCCATCGGTGGCGTGGTTCAAGACGCTTCTGGAGCGGTGATCGCAAATGCCAAGGTGAGCGTCACAAGCGAAGCCACGGGTGAACTACTACGCCAGGTGACGAGCGATGCATCCGGATTGTTCACGGCCACACTATTGCCTGTGGGCACGTACACCGTGGAAGTGAACGCGACCGGCTTTCCCAATACTAAGTTTCCCGGCGTGGTGGTACGCATCACGGAGACCACGCGCATGACCACGGTTCTGAAAGTGAATACGGTGAAGGAAGTTGTGGAAGTGCAGTCCCAGGTGGAGCAGGTCAATACCACGGACGCCACCACGGGCCAATCGCTGGGAGCTCAGACGATTACCGATCTTCCTTTGGCGACGCGAAACTTCCAGCAGCTACTGACGCTCTCCGCGGGCGCTTCTTCCGACTTGAACAATGCCGCGCAGCTCGGCCGCGGCGCAGTCTACATCCATGTGAATGGCGGCAGGGAAGACAACAACAACTATTTGATCGACGGCATCACAGTCGCCGACTACGCCTTTGGCGAATTAACCTACACCCCTCTGCCCAGCCCGGACGCGATCCAGGAGTTCAAGGTCTCAACTAGCCTCTACGACGCCACCCAGGGACGCAACGGCGGCGG
>PMXH01000146.1:6294-6605 GCA_003165855.1 Acidobacteriaceae bacterium
GGCTGGCTATTTCCCAGCGTCGCCGGAACGCCAGGCTTCACGCAAACACCCAACGGCCCCGTGCTCAATACTGGTCCACTGGTGTTGAGCGATCCCGGCAAGTTCAGCGATAACCAGTTCACCGCGAACTGGGACCGCGAATTCCGGGGCGGCAAGGACCGTTTATCCGAGCGCTTCTTTTGGTCTAATTCCGACACCTTCGAGCCCTTCGGCGCGGATTCCTACGGCATTCAAACCGGAGGCCCGCCCGGCTACAACAACCTGAACTTTCCCCTCGATATTCCTCTACACAGCCGCTTCGGCAGCATCAC
>PMXH01000158.1 GCA_003165855.1 Acidobacteriaceae bacterium
AGCAGGATCGCGCCCAGAATCGAGCGCTCCGCCTCTACGTTCGCCGGAAGCGTGCTGATGTTGTAGTCAGTAGTTGCCATATTTCCAGACAATGTTCCGTACAAGACTCTGCCGCAATCCCTCGCCTAGCATAGCGAAGACAAAGCGAAGCATCAAATGAATTGTGGAGAAGCTGTGAAGGCCGCCAATATGCTGTGGAACGCCCGCGAAAACAGGTCCCTAACAATACAGTCCCGCGCCCGAGCGGAGAACTTGGCTTAATCCGCGTGAATCCGTGCAAATCCGTGGCAAGAATTTTACTTCCCCCGCGCCGCCGCCGCCACTTCATCCTTGCTCAAATCGCAGCTGATGCAGCGCTGCGTCCACAACCGATGCCCAAACACCTTCCCGCATCGCGGACACTTCCACTCCGTCAGCCACCACCCACCCGCCAGGTACACTCCCACCCAGACCAAAAGAATCGCGAAGTCCGTGGGCTCCCCCAACTTCAGCTTCCCAATCAACAGACCTAGAAACACAAAGCTCACGAATAGCGCCACCAGCAGATTCCGGCGCACCACATAGCTGTGCCATGCCCGGCGATATATCTCGACGTCCTGCCCGTCGCCTTCTCCGGGCATCTGATCGGTTTTCCTGCGCTTCTCCATGCGGATCAATCTACGATGGTCGATCTTACAGTTTATTCGCCTTCGGATTATTCGGGTCCGAATAATCGTAGAACCCCTTGCCGGTCTTCCGCCCGTACCACCCCGCCATCACCAGCCGCTTCAGTAGCGGAGGCGATGCAAACCGCCGCTCCTTGAACTCTTCGAACATCACCTGCGTGATGTAATAAGTCGTCTCTAGCCCCACAAAATCCAGCAGCGTAAACGGCCCCATCGGATAACCGCAGCCCAGCTTCATAGCGTTATCAATATCTTCAATCGATCCAACGCCCTCTTCATAGGCGCGGATGGCATCGAGCAAATAAGGCACCAGCAGCCGGTTTACGATGAATCCCGTCTTGTCCGACGTACGCACCGGAACCTTGCCCAGCTTTTTTCCGAACTCGTAAGCGGTCTGGTAAACATCGTCGGCCGTGGCGATCGTCCGCACCACCTCGACCAGCTTCATCAGCGGCACTGGATTGAAAAAGTGCAGCCCGATAAACCGCTCCGGCCGCTTCACCGAAGTCAAAAGCTCAGTCACGGAAATCGAAGAAGTATTCGAAGCGAAGATCGCGTCTTTTTTCACTACGGTATCGAGCGACGCATACATCTTCTTCTTCTCTTCCACATTCTCGATGATGGCCTCAATCACAATGTCGCAATCAGCCAGGTCCGCCTTGTTGGTCGTCCCCTTAAGCCGCGCCCGGATCGCATCCTTCTGCTGCGCCGTGATCCCGCCCTTCTCGACGGGACGCTCGGCAAACTTCGCCAAAGATTTCTCAATCCCGGCGAAGCCCTTGTCGAGAAACCTCTGCTCGACTTCGAGCACAGTCACATCAAATCCAGCCGTAGCGCAAACCTGCGCAATGCCGGAACCCATCAGTCCGCAACCGAGAACACCAACTTTTTTGATTTCCATATGAATTCCGTGCCCTATGAATTTCGTTTTCTGCGTCTAATAGCGTTGTATCCCTGTTGCATCAAGAAAAACATCATCAGAAATCCAAGAAGCAGAAATAAAATGCCTAAACCCGGCGCGACCCAATCAGGCAGGTTCGGTATCTTCATCGCTGCAATCATGACAAAAGCAACGGCGAGAGCAAGAACACCTGACTCGATGACCCGGTTTCCCGCGTTTTGCTTGACGATACGCCAAAAAACAAGACCGTAGAATCCGATTAGAGCAGCACCGCTAACGACGCTTTGAACGATGCTTCCGCTAGCCGCCATGATCGCCTCATGAACTTCTAAAGGTTCTCTCCGTGTCTCCGTGCCTCCGTGGTGAACTCAGCTCAGACTCTCCACAATCATCGCAATCCCCTGCCCGCCGCCGATGCAAGCCGTTGCCAGCCCATACTTCTTCTTGCGCCGCCGCAACTCATAAAGCAAAGTAATCACCAACCGCGTCCCGGTCGCCCCCAGCGGATGCCCCAACGCAATCGCCCCGCCATTCACATTCACCTTCTCGCGATCAAGACCCAGTTCTTTTTCGACAGCGAGATACTGCGCCGCAAACGCCTCATTCACTTCAATCAGATCAATGTAGTCCAAAGAAAGCCCAGCCTTATGCAGCGCCGCCTTCGTCGCCGGTACCGGACCGCGCCCCATCATCTTCGGCTCAACTCCAGCAATCCCCCAGCTCACAATCCGCCCCAGCGGCTCGATACTCCGCTTGCGCGCCTCCTCCAGCGACATCAACACCACAGCTGCGGCCCCATCCACAATGCCGCTAGCATTCCCGGCCGTCACCGTCCCATTCTTCCCAAACGCAGCCTTCAACTTGGCGAGACCCTCCATCGTCGTCTGCGGACGCCGGTGATCATCTTCTGTCAGCGATTCGCCCGTAGCCTCGCCCTTCGCATTCCGCAGCGCCACCGGAACCAACTCTTCCTGAATGCGTCCTTCTTTGTAAGCCGCATCGGCCTTCTGCTGCGAGCGCAGCGCAAACTCGTCCTGCGCCTGCCGCGTAATCCCCTGCTGCTCGCCATACAGCTCCGCCGTATTCGCCATGTACAGCCCGCAATAGCTGTCGAGCAGCGCCACCATCAGCGAATCTTCCAGCTTCCCGCCCGGAGCCAGCGTAAAGCCATCGCGGCCGCGAATTACAAATGGAGCCTGCGACATCGCCTCCATGCCGCCCGCCAGCACAATCTTCGCTTCGTCGAGCTGGATCATCTGGGCCCCGTTCACGATCGCCTGCATCCCTGACCCGCACAGCCGGTTCACCGTCAGCGCCGGAGTTTCGATCGGCAGCCCCGCGCGCAAGCCCACATGCCGCGCCCCATACAGCGCATCGCCCGAAGTCTGCTGCGCGTTGCCGAACACGACATGATCGAATTCCTTGGCATCGATTCCCGCCCGCTCAATCGCCCCTTTGGCCGCAACCGCGCCCAACTCCTGCGCCGTGAAGTCTTTCAACTTTCCGCAATAGCGCCCAAACGGCGTGCGCGCCCCACTAACAATCGCAATATCACCCGGCTTCAACATGATTTTCCTGGCAGACCCAGCGCTCAGAGCGGATCAAAAGTGATTATCAAACTGGTTAGTGTAGCAGCGGCTATCCAGCTTTGCCTACTTTGGAGACTTTGCTGCGACTGATCCTGTGGCTGGAGCAGGATCCGGAATTGAGTTCGGGGCCACGTCGCTATACACTTTGAAGACAAGCGGCGAACTGGAAAGCGAAGAGATTAGCGACGCGCGCTGCTCCGGTCTCATCTCGGAATCTAAGTCAAGGGCAAAGGCGTAGTGTCCGTGAGCTTGTTCGGGGAGAAGAGCAAGGAACGAAGTTATGCCCGGCCTGAATTCTTTCCCGCTGCTGTCCGGTCTGGCCTGGTAAAGCTGCGCCTCTTGAAAGTTCGATATTTCCGCTTCGGAAATGCCAGTCTTGTAATAGACAACCAGACCGGAGGGAACGTCGGGTCCAAAATGCACCAAAGGAGCATTCAGCCAGCGGTTAAGGCCAGCGGCTTCGGACGCTTTAACTCCACCGAAAAAAACAACGGGGACGAGAAACGCAGCGAACGCAACCACCCACCCAGAGAATCTCGTCCGGCGAAAGATTAGCAAGACCATTCCCACCATGAGCGCAAGCAGAGCCAACATCCACATGGCAACCACGTCGTACACTGCCACGTATCCCAAAGGCTCGCGGTTGTACGAGTTGACCAGGAGTCCGCTCAATAAGATAGTGAGTGCAAGAACCACGCCGATCAGTATTTTCCGCGAACGATTCATCACACCTAACTCTCTGCGCCCCATTGTAAGCTGGATCGGGTTGGCGAACAGACAGGATTTGTTCTGTAGAGGAGGAATCCCATGGAACAGCGCGTAAGCCTAATCACCCTGGGAGTGTCAGATCTAAACCGCAGCCGCGAATTCTACCAGCGCCTGGGATGGCGCCCTTCCATGGCCAACACAGAAGGCATCACATTCTTCCAGACAGGAGGCATGGCCCTAGCCCTCTACCCGCGCGACGAACTAGCAAAAGATGCAACCATCGCTCCCGAGGGCCAAGGCTTCAGCGGGATAACGCTAGCCTACAACACCCGCAATCGTAATGAAGTGGATTCAGTGCTGAAAGAAGCTAAAGCCGCAGGAGCAACGATTCTAAAGCCAGCCCAGGAAGCCTTCTGGGGAGGCTATTCCGGCTACTTCTCCGACCCAGACGGTTTTCTATGGGAGGTAGCCTGGAATCCACACTTCCCAATAGCAGAAGATGGAAGCATCCGAGTTCCAGACTAGACGTGAATCGACGATCGTCTTAGTAAGGAAGCGCAGTTGTACCCGTTAGGAGCAAGGAAAGCGCTAACAGTTTTCTCCGTGACTCCGTGTCTCCGTGGTGGATTTTGGTCTACGCCACTGCCCCCGCCACCAGCGCCGCTCCCAGCGCCACAATCTTCCCCGGCCCCTGCACCGTCGAAGCAGCCAGCGCGAATTCCGCGCGGTTAATCACTTCCGTCACAATGTCCACCGGATCGTAGCTCTCCCGCACCACCGCCTCCGCCAGCCCCGCGGAGAATTCCAACGCATGCCCGTTCCCCGACCCAGCCTTGTCAGTGAGGCGCACCTCCGCAATCACCTTGCGCAGTTTCTCGATCGCCATCATTGCTTCTTTCTCCGCAGTGTCCCCGAGAATGATTGCGATGGTCGTCGCGTCGTAGCGGAACGCCAGGTCGTTCGTCCGGATGTTGGCCGCAAACTGTTGTCCAATCTTTCCCATCGCGCTTTCTACCGCGGCCTCGCCATACTCCTTGATCAGCGCCGCGCTCCGCCCGAACTGCAACAGCAGCACTGAGAGCGGAGACGCATTCTGCGCCGCCCGCTTGCTCTCCGCCAGCAGCAAATCAAGATAGGAACTCCTCTTAAGCAGTCCCGACTCCTCCTCCGTTACTGACAAATTCTTCACCAGCCGCCGCAACCCGGCGTTATTCAGCGCAATCACCATCTGGTCGGCTAGCGTCTTCAGCACCACCGCATCCGTCTGGGGCCAGGCTCGCGGCTTGTTGTGCAGCAAAGCCAGCACTCCCACCGAATCCTCGCCATTGCTCAGCGGCAGCGCCAGCACCGCCGTCGTCCCCAGTTCCACCAACGCCTTACGCACCGCCTGCAACTCAGCGCCTTTCTGCGCGTCCGCAATAAGAATGGGCTCACCCGAGGGCGTACCCCCCGCCGACGAAGTTGACAGCAACAAATCCTGCAGCGCGCACATCACTTCCTTGATGGCCGCCGAACTGCCCTCCTTCACTCCCTTGCCGCAGAACTCCTGCACCGCCGTCGGCGGCGAACCCGGCGTACGCATCAAAGCCACACAGCGCGATACGTCCCAGTGCCCACCAATTTCGTTCACCGCCGTCGTCAGCACCGCGGCCGCCGTGGTCTGGTGATACAGTTTGCGCGTGATCTCCGCCACGCGCGTCACGTTGCGCATCTCCGCCATCGGATCTGTCGCCGGCGCCGCTGCTGCTGGCGCCGCTGCAACCGCCGGTGTGGCGACCGAAACCGCCGCCGGCAGTGGTGCGGAACCCGCATAGCTCGGCGTCACACCCGCAGCCAGATAAAGCCTCTGCAAATCTTCGTTGCGCTCTTCTTCCCGCGGAAACAGTTCCTGGATTCTCTGCAGCCGCTCCACCGCTTTGTTCCGCATTCCGTACTGCACCAGGATTTCCGCCTGTAGCATCAGGTCCTGCAGCGTCGAGGCTCCCAGCGTGCTCTCGTGCTCGTGCTCAGGCTCCGCCGCTGCCTTGCTCACCGGCGTAAACCGCGAAGCGATCGCTTCAAACTTTTTCTCGTCAATCTTGCCCTTCAACATCTCCAGTCGCTTCGTGTGGCCGGATTCATAAGGGTCCACTTCCGCCGCCCGATCCAGACACTCCGCCGCTTTCGCAAAGTCTCCCGTGCTGCAATACAGATCGAACAGCTTCAGCAGCGTCTGGCAGTAATCGCCTTCCCGGTTCGACGCGTTGAACAACTCGCTCAGAAACTCCAGCATCTCCGGCGCAGCCCGCCGTGCCGCCGTTATCTCCTGCATCACCGCCACAAACTGCCGCCGCTCTCCGCGCTTTGCCTGGAACTGTCCCAGCTTGCGCGCCAGCGACACTGCCGCTTCATCCTGTTCCGCATCCACCAACTGTCCAATCAGTGCCGTCACCTGCTGCATGCGGTTGGGATTCTGTTCAAACAGTTGCCACACCAGCGGCTCCGCATCGGCATACCGTCCTGCCGCCAGCAAAGCCTCGGCATAGATATCCCTCAACTGCGGCGTAGCCTTCCCCGCGTTCACCTGCGACTCCAAAATAAAGATCGCAGCCCCCACCTGCCCCTGCCCCAGCAGGCTCTTGCCGTAGGCCAGCGTAATCTCTTCGTCCGCGGAATCTTCCTGGTACGCGCGTTCATACCACTGCGCCGGATCGCCGCCCCCAGCGGCCGCAAGCTGCGCTACCCTCTTGAACGCGATCGCAGCCCCCTTGCTGTCCCCCACCTCGGACGACAGTTCCGCCACCCGCAGAAAATTTGCCTGGACTGGCTCCAGTTCCACCATGCGCGCCAGCACTTCCAATGCACCCTTCTTGTTCTCCAGCTTCGCAAGGTCGCTCAGAGCCGATTCATAAGTGCCCACCGCCAGCTTTCTGTTCGATCCTTCCAGCAACTGTCCGAAGCGGAACTTCTGCTCCCAGGTCGGACTGCTATGCCGCGCCAGCTTCTTATAAGTCAGGCTCGCCCGGGTGGCATCTCCCGCATTCACCTGCCGCTCGAACAGTTCGCCCAGCAGCGCCACCGCATCGTGGGCTCGATTTTGCGACAAGCACAAATCCGCGGCCAGTTGCCGCACCGTGTCGTTTTCTGGGTCGTCCCGCAGGGCCAGCAGATATTCTTCCAGCGCTTCCGGGGCCTTCCCCTTCTGCAGAAGTTTCTCCGCGCGCTCGATTCGCCGGCCTAGCTCGGCTCGGTCTACACGCTTTGTGATCTCAGGCATGGGTCAATTCTGGGCAGAGTGCCGCTGCTTCGATTCTAGGAGCCTCTCCCACCCCCAGCAATCCGTAAGGTCCACCCCCGATTACGAAAGTCACCCGCTGGGCGCTCAGAATCGAATGCAACCGTCTGACGGTCGTTAGCAATCAGCACAGGCCATATGGGGACAGCGGCCCTCGGCTGTCCGGCGGCCCAGGTGTGTCGGGCCGCGGCAGCCACTTGCAAAATCCTTGCAAACTGGGGAAATCGCGCGATGGTTTACCATTGCACCCGCATGCCCGGCTTTGTCCCTGAGCCCCAATCCGACCTCGTCCACGAACAAGGTCTCCACCATCAGCTCACCGTCGGCCAAATGACCATGGTCGCCGTCGGCGGCTCCATCGGCACCGGACTTCTCCTCGGCTCCGCCGCCGCCCTTGAAATCGCCGGCCCCAGCGTCATCCTCAGCTACCTCGTCGCCGCCTTCATTGCCTACACCGTCTCCATGGCTCTCGGAGAACTCTCCAGCATGCACCCCGCCGCCGGATCGTTCGGTCTCTACGGCGAGCTCTATCTCAATCAGTATCTGGGATTTCTCTGCCGCGCCGCCTATTGGGCCGCCATCGCTTTCTCCATCGGAGCCGAACTCACCGCCTCCGCCGCCTACATGGCCTACTGGTTCCCCGCCGTCCGCGGAGAACTCTGGGTCATTCTGTTTTCCGCTCTGCTGCTGATCGTCAATCTCCGCAGCGTGCTCGCCTTCGGACGCTTCGAATTCTGGTTCGCCATGATCAAGTTTGCCACCATCGTGGCCTTCATCCTGGCCGGCGCGGCGCTGCTCCTCGGCGGCCGCGCAGCCCCGCAATACACCGCTCACGGCGGATTCCTCCCTAAAGGTCCCGTCGCACCTTTACTCGCCGTATTCTGGGCCATCTACGCCTTCGGCGGCGTCGAGATGCTCGCCGTCACCACCGGCGAATCGCGGTCCTCAAAAGACATTCCCCGCGCCTCTCGTCTCACCTTTTTCCTGCTCGCCGGCGTCTACCTCGGCGCCATCACCGTGCTCGTCGGCGTCATGCCATGGAACCATGCCGGCGCCTCCGAGAGTCCGTTCGTTAGCGTGCTCCGCCTCGCCAAGGTCCCGGCCGCCGCCTTCTTCATGAATTTCGTCGTCCTCACCGCCGCCCTCTCCGGAGCCAATGCCAAACTCTACGTCGCCTCCCGCCTGCTGTTTTCCATGGGCCGCACCGGATGGGCTCCCGCTCGCCTCGGCAAACTCAATGCCTCTGGCTCGCCCCGCCTGGCTTTGCTCGTCTCTTCCTACGGAATCGTGACCGCGCTCATCATCGAAAACTGGGCCCCCAAACAAGCCTTCCTTTACATCATGGGAGCCGCATTCTCCGGCCTCATCTTCTCCTGGGTCGTATCCCTGGCCGCACACATAAGCTTCCGCTGGCGCCTCACAGTTCAGCAAACGGCCGCCCTCCCCATGCGTTCTCCGTTTGGTCTCTGGGGATCAATCCTCGGCTTCGTCCTGGCCTCCGCCGCCGTCCTCCACACTCTTTTCGCAACCCGCATCAACGAAATCGGCGGCCTCATCTTCTTCGCCGCACTCACAATCGCTTACCTAATACTCAAACATCGCCGACAAGGATCGCCGCCCTGAAACCAAGGATGCGTGCCACCTCGATGCCGAAACCAAACCAGTCTAGGATTAACCTCTGTGTAACCCTGTGCCCTCTGTGTTTAAGGTTCTAGACCCCGTCTCCGACGCCCCATTACCAACGTAAGCCCGCCGGGCCTTTTCTGCTGCCACCTTCCCGCCCGCTCCACTAGCCTCGATACAGGGGGCGTCCCCAAATCCCGCCCCCCGGACTCAACCAGTGATCCTCGCTGCACTATTTCTCCGTTCGCAGGACATCCGCCCCATCGCCTGGTGCGTGGTCGGACTCTGCGCCGGAATTTATCTCTTCTTCAACGGCTTCCGCCTCTTGCGCCGCCGTCAACTCATCCTCAACACCCCGGTCTCCAAAATTCGCAGCGCATCCATCGGCATGGTCGAACTCAGCGGCCTCGCCGTAGGCCCCTACACCGTGAGCGCGCCCATCACCGAACGCCCCTGCTACTACTACCGCACCCTCGTCTGGGAGTGGAAACGCCAGGGCAGAAGCAGCCAGTGGGTCAAAGTGGCAGCCGAGTGTATGCATGTGCCCTTCTTTCTTGACGACAACACCGGCAAGATCATGGTCGACCCCCGCAGCGCCGAACTCGACCTCCATCGCGACTTCCAGCAGGAATTCTGCGATTCTCTCTTCACCACCAAAGAGGAAGTTCCACCCAACGTCCGCACTCTTCTCTCGCGTCACGGCGTCAACACCACCAACAAAATCAAAGTCGAAGAGTTCTGCATCAAGCCCAAGAACGCGCTTTTCCTGCTCGGAACGCTGGACGAGAATCCCGGCCTTGAACTCACCCCTCAGGCCATTCCTGACGACGAACACAACACTCTCGCCTTCGGCAAAGCCCTTTGGTCGAACCCTTTATCGGATGGCCTCGGACGCACTGCCCTGTCCTTCGTGACTGGAGACGGCAATGGCTTCGGCGGCCTCTCTCTGGCAGGTGGGCTTCAGCACGATCCAAAGTTCGACTCGACCTACGAGCAGGCACTGTCCACGGCATCGTCCCGCGTAGTCCGTCTCTCGCCAGATCCAGCTTCCACAAAAGCTGCCGACATGACACAGCAGCAAAGAATCGCCGCCGCTCTCCTGAAAGCCGGCATCTCAAATCCAGCAGCCTGGACCGCCGCCGGAGTCACAACTTCGGCCACCACCGCCCCGGATCCAAACGGCTCCGCTCCCGGAACATCGCCCGCCGCCGACTTCGACCCCCACCCGCCCGTCGTCCTTATGAAAGGAAAGAACAACCCAACCTTCCTCATCTCCTGGCGCAGCCAGCGTGAAATTGCCCGGTCCCTCGGCTGGAAATGCACTCTCATGATCTGGGGAGGTCCCGCTCTCTCCCTGCTCTGCCTCTACGGCCTGCTCTTCCTCACTCATTCGCTCTAGCACAGCCCGTGTGGCGCGGGCGCCCTCGCCCGCGTGCAGGCGGCGATTTTGGGTGGCGCAGCGGTTCACCGCTGCGATAACTGTTCGTTTTGGATTTCGGCTTTAGCCGCTGCGGTCTATTGGATAACTTCATTATGAAAACTAAATTTTATTTCTCTCTACTCATCGCATTCTCCCTGCTAACCACGATCACCTCTGCCCAGGCCCCCCACGAACGCACCATCGACGAAATCAAAACCGAAGCCATCCACCGCGCCGAGGTGGGCCAGTACCCGTTGATCGGTCTTGATGCGGGCGACGTGAAAGAAGCCTTCGAGAACATTCACACGGCCGACAAAGACGAGTGGGCCGCGGGATTTATGCACGTGGCCGATCGCTACTTCAATGAAGCGAAGTCGCTGGAAAAATCAGATCCCGCCAAGGCGAACGCCGATTACATCCGGGCGTGGCGGCTTTACTCGTTCGGCCGCTGGCCCATTCCGGCTTCTCCCGGCAAGCAGCGCTCCTACGAAAAGGCCATCGAAGCTTTTCTCGCGCACGCGCGCTTCTTCGATCCGCCGCTCGAGGTCGTACGCATTCCTTTCGAAGGGAAGGAAATCATCGGCTACCTGCGCGTGCCGAAGAATGCGAAGGGCCCGGTGCCTCTGGTGATCGCGGTGAATGGTTTGGATAGCCGCAAGGAAGATCTGACCGAAAGCTTCGGCGCCATTCTACCTTTCGGAATCGCAGTTCTCGCAGTCGATGGTCCCGGGACTGGACAGAACCCGGTGAAGGTAAGCGAGACGGCGGATCGCATGTTGTCGAAGGTCATCGACTACGCGCAATCGCGCCCGGAGATCGATAAGAACCGCATCGCCATGCACGGCGTGAGCTGGGGAGCCTACTGGGCGACGAAAATGGCGATTGTCGAGCACGCCCGGCTGCGTGGCTGCAGCGCCCAGTCTCCGCCGGTAGATAAGTTCTTTCAGAGAGAGTTCCTGATGAACTCGCTGATGGGCAATCGCGAATATTTGTTCGATCAGGTTCCCGCGCTCATGAGCATTCTCGACGGCGTTCACACGCTGGACGAAATGGGTGATTTTCTTCCGAAGCTCTCGCTGGTGAAACAAGGGCTGCTCGGCAAGCCGATGGCGCCGATGCTCATTCTGGCGGGAGTTTTCGACACGCAGGTTCCCATCGAAGACGAATATCTGCTGCTGAGCAAAGGCGACGTGCCGAAAGAAGCCTGGATCAATCCGCACGGCGGTCATCTTGGCCGGCAAGTGGGAGTTTGGCCCGATCCGCGGATTTTCAAGGAAGTGATTATTCCCTGGTTAGTGAAAACGCTGGAGGCTCCGGCAAACTAGAATTCTGCCCAGGACTATTTAAGGACGGTTATTGTTACCTCACAGGATATTGGCTCGCTAGAGACTTTGCTCGCGCAAGTGAGAGACACTTCGTCGGTGCTGGTCGCGGTAATGGTTTGGCGAAACTCAACGTACATCTCGCCATCGTTTTCGTATTTCAATAAGCACTCATTACCGTTCTTCTTAGGCTCGACGTTCGTACAAACCATGAGATTGCCTTCGTGAACTGGCTTATGATCCGCCTGATCTGCCTTGCCTGGCTGATTCTGCCAGCTTTTGAGAGTGTAGCTGGAGACCGCCTTTGGCGTTTGTGACGCTGAAAAGCAAACCACTCCCGCAACGAGCAGCACTGCAATGAGGGCACGCGACATTTCCAGAAATGCCTCCTGGCTGAGAGAATTCTCCTTAGTCGATCCTCAAACGTGATTGTCCGCTAGGCAGGCACCGGCGGATTCTTCCTGCCCTGCTTGACAGTCACCGGGTCGAGAAACGGCATCATGCTGCGCAAGCGCTCGCCCACTCGCTCGATGGGGTGTTCCTGCTCGGACTGACGGGTAGCCTCAAACCATTCACGTCCGGATTCGTTTTCAGCGATCCAGTTCCGAGCGTAGGTTCCGTCCTGGATTTCCTTCAGCATTTGCCGCATCACCTTCTTTGTTTCGTCCGTGACGATTCGCGGGCCGCCGGTGTAGTCTCCGTGTTCCGCAGTGTCGCTGATGGAATAACGCATGTAATTGAGTCCGCCGCGATACATCAGGTCCACGATGAGCTTTAGTTCGTGCAAGCACTCGAAGTAAGCAATCTCCGGCTGGTAGCCGGCCTCAACCAGCGTTTCAAAGCCGGCTTTCACTAGCGCGCTGGCTCCGCCGCATAACACGGCCTGCTCGCCGAAAAGATCGGTTTCGGTCTCCTCGGTAAACGTGGTCTCAATTACCCCGGCACGCGTTGCGCCGATTGCTTTGGCATAGGAAAGCGCTAGCTGTTTGGCGGTTCCGCTGGCATCCTGATGCACGGCCAGGAGGGCGGGAGTGCCGCCGCCTTCGACGAACACCTCGCGCACGCGATGGCCGGGCGCCTTGGGCGCGATCATCGAAACATCGATATCGGCGGGAGGAGTAATCGTCCCGAATCGAATGTTGAAGCCGTGGGCAAACATCAGGGTCTTCCCGGCCAACAAATGAGGAGCGATATCTCGTTTGTAGACGGCAGGCTGCGCCGTGTCGGGCACGAGGATCATGATGACGTCGGCCCACGCCGCGGCGTCACCGATAGAAGTCACGGTCAGTCCCACGGCCTGCGCCTTGGCCCGAGACTCGCTGGTAGGCGGAAGGCCAACCCGCACCTGCACGCCGCTGTCTTTCAGGTTGAGAGCATGGGCGTGCCCCTGCGAGCCGTAGCCGATGATGGCTACTTTCTTCGCGCGAATCAGGGACAGGTCGGCCGCATCTTCGTGATACAAGGTTGCCATGGGTATTCCTTTCGAATAAGAGCTGCACTACTTTTATACCGACTGCGAGAGATCATCATCAGCCGCCACTGTTGCCGTGGCTTCCGATGATGATACTGCGGCGAAAGGCTTGTTTCCACGCCGCATCGCGACGATTCCGGTACGCACCATTTCCAGGACGCCGTAAGGACGAAGCACTTCCAGCAGACCGTCGATCTTGTCTTCGCCGCCGGTGATTTCGATAATCAGCGACTCGGGTGCGACATCGACAACACGCGCCCGGAAAACGCTGGCCAGCTCTAACACGTGGGAGCGTGCCTCATGCGTGGCGGCGACTTTAATCATAGCCAGATCGCGAATGATCGCCGGAACGGTCGTAATGTTTTCCACCAGCAGCACGTTCACTAGCTTGTAGAGGTTAGCCTCGATACGGAGCGCCTGGTCGTGGTCGGCGTCAATGGTGATAGTCATACGCGACACTTCCGGTTTTTCCGTGCGCCCTACGGTGAGCGAGTCGATGTTGAAGGCGCGGCGGCGAAACAGCGACGCCACCCGGGTCAGCACTCCTGGCTTGTTTTCGACATATACCACGAATGTGTTCAGCATATGGGGTTTGTCATCTTGGGTTATTCGTCGGCCGCGGTCTCCACAATCGGGCTGGGACGCCGAATCATTTCGTGCAAAGCGGCGCCCGCCGCAACCATGGGATAAACGGTATCTTCCTGCTCGACCTGGAAATTAATCAGCACGGGGCCATCGTGCTGGCGAGCCGATTGGACGGCGGGCACGACCTGAGAACGCTGAGTCACTGTAGCGTTCTGAATGCCGTAGGCACCGGCGACTTTCGCAAAGTCCGGGTTCAGCAGCGGTGTGGCTTGGTAGTTGCGTTCGTAGAAGAATTCCTGCCACTGCCGCACCATTCCCAGAAAGCCGTTGTTGATGATCGCAATGTTGATCTTGAGATTCTCCTGCACAATAGTCGCAAGTTCGCACATGGTCATTTGGAAGCCGCCGTCGCCAACTACGACCCAAACCTCGGCCTCCGGACGTGCGACCTTTACTCCAATCGCCGCAGGCAACGCGAATCCCATCGTCCCCAAGCCTCCGGAGGTGATCAGTGAACGCGGCTCCTCGTGCTTGTAGTATTGCGCTTCCCACATCTGATGCTGGCCGACATCGGTCACGACCACGGTGTTGCTGCCTCGCGCCTGCCGCCAAAGGTCGTTGATAACATGCGCGGCATAGAGATGGCCGCTATCCGGCAGGTTCTGAATATCGCGGACTGCGGAGTCACCTTTCAGCCGATCGATAAGATCCAGCCAATCGCTGCGATCAATGGATTCGATCTTGGGTAACATGGCATGCAGGACCTCCCGCAGATCACCCACCAGCGCAACATCAACCTTCACGTTCTTGTTGATCTCGCACGGATCGATCTCCACATGAATCTTTTTGGCATTGGGCGCGTAGGTTTTCAGGTTCCCAGTAACGCGATCATCGAAGCGCATGCCGAGCGCAATGAGCAAGTCGGCTTCTTGAATGGTGTGGTTTACCCAGGCCTCGCCGTGCATCCCCATCAT
>PMXH01000207.1 GCA_003165855.1 Acidobacteriaceae bacterium
CCCAGCGCCTTCATCGCTTCGCTGTACAACTCAGCCTTCCCCGAAGGCGTGCGGAAGTTGCCGTGAGCGAAAGGAAGAAAGGGTTCCAAGGACTCTGAGGTTTCTGACTGGCAACCGGCAACTGGCAACNNGCCGGGCGGGTCGATGGCTTGTTTGGAAAGCTGCACAAAGTAGTGGCCGTATGCGCCCTGCACGTCCGTCTGCTCGAGAAACGTCGTGGCCGGAAGAATGTAGTCGGCGTAGTCGGTGGTGTCGGTGAAGAACTGCTCGTGGACAACGGTAAACAAGTCCGGCCGCCTCAGCCCGCGAACCACTTCATTGTGATTCGGGCACACCGCCGCCGGATTTGAGCTGTACACAAACAATGCCTTCACCGGCGGATCGCTCAACGTGTTCAGCGCCTCACCCAGGCGAACCATGCTGACTACCCGCGGCGAATGATCGAGATCCTCTGGCTTAAGATCGGGCCGCCGCAACGCGTCCTTGTTCAGGTCAAACGCACCGCTGGTCGAAAGATGAATTCCGCCGCCTATTTCCTTCAGCGATCCAATAATGCAAGGCAGCATCGAGATCGCGCGCGTCGCCATCCCGCCACCCTCGGACCGCTGCACACCGTAGTTCACCCGGATTACCGAAGGCCGCACCGTAGCATACTCGCGCGCCAGCTTGCGGATATCGTCCGCCGCAATCCCAGTCCACTGCGCCGCTCGCTCCGGCGGGTAAGCTTTCACTTTCTCCCGCAGTTCGTCGAAGCCCAGCGTGTATTTCGCAACGTAATCGGCGTCGTGCAGCCCTTCGCCGATGATCACATGCATCATGGCCAGCGCCAGCGCGCCATCGGTCCCAGGGTTGATTGGAAGATACCAGTCGGCGCACGCCGCGGTCCGCGTGCGGTAGGGATCAATCACCACCAGCTTCGCGCCTCTGCGACGCGCTTCCACGATGAAAGGCCACAGGTGAACATTATTTCCATGAATGTTTGAGGCCCACGCGATGATGTAGCGAGAATGGATGAACTGCTCCGGCTCGGTGCCGAGCTTCACGCCCATCACAGACTCCAACCCAGCCTCACCCGCCGAGGAACAAATCGTGCGCTCCAGCTGTGAAGCGCCGAGGCGACCGAAAAACCTCCGGTCCATCGAGGCGCCATTCACCGCGCCCAGCGTTCCGCCGTAGGAATACGGCAGAATGGCCTCGCTGCCAAACTTCGCAGTGATCTTGCGAAAGCGCGAGGCGATCTCGTCCAGTGCCTCATCCCAGCTAATCCGCTGCCAAACCTGTGCGAACTCTGCTTGTGTGGGAACAGCCTGTGTGCGGACAGCCGCCCCCGGCTGTCCCTGCGGAGCGAAGCTCCGCTGCGCTTCCACCGAACCCTTGGCCGCGATCCGCCGCATCGGATACAGTACCCGGTCTGGCGAATAAACCCGGTCCAGATACTTCGCCACCTTCGCGCACAAGAATCCCCGCGTCACCGGATGCCCGGGGTCCCCCTGAATCTTCGTCGCCCGCCCATCTTCCACCGTGATCAACACTCCGCACGCATCGGGGCAATCGTGTGGACACGCGGCATGGACGACCTGTTTCATGTTCGTTCGATTATAAGGGCGGATAGCCTGAGCAGCACAAAGGGCATCCGCACTGGTTCGGATGCCCTGATTTCGATGAAATCAAAAACGCGTGTTCTTACTTGATCTCCAAAACTTCTTTTTCCTTCGCCTTGCTCATCTCTTCCATCTTCTTGATTTCGTCGTCGGTGAGCTTCTGGATCTCCTCGAGCGACCGTTTCTCGTCGTCCTCAGTAATTTTCTTATCCTTCATCGCTTTCTTGATGGCATCATTGCCGTCACGGCGAATATTCCGCACGGCTGTGCGGTGTTCCTCGAGCACCCGGTGCAGATGTTTCACCATATCCTGCCGGCGTTCCTGCGTGAGAGCCGGCACCGGCACGCGAATCAACTTGCCATCGTTCATCGGATTCAACCCGAGTTCGGCAGAACGAATGGCCTTCTCGATCGGCCCCACCTGCGATGGATCAAACGGCTGCACCGTAATCATCTGCGGCTCCGGCGCGTGCACCTGCGCGATCTGGTTCAGCGGCATCTGTGAACCGTAATAGTCCACGCTCACGCTGTCCAGCATGTGCACCGAGGCGCGCCCCGTCCGCGTGGCCGCCATCGCCTTGCGGAAATCTTCCACCGCCTTCTCCATGCGCGTTTTCAGTTGTACGTATGTTTCTTTGAGGCCGGGAATTGTGGCCATCGATGCTTGCGCCATATCAGGCAGCTCCGTAAGAGTTCAAGAATCAAAACGCTGAATTATAAACCCAACAGAAAATTTGCCACGGATTTTCACGGATCGCCACGGATCAGAAACTTCGAATTAAATCCGTGAGCATCCGTGCAAATCCGTGGCCAAAGCCTTACGCGCTTACCCTCGACCCGATCTTCTCTCCGCTGACCACGCGACGAATGTTGCCATGCTGATTCAGATTGAAGACGATGATGGGCAGATTATTGTCCTTGCACAAACTGATGGCAGTGGAATCCATCACCTTCAACCCCAGCTTCAGAACATCCATGTATGTAATATTCTCGAACTTCTTGGCGTCCTTCACTTTTAGGGGATCGGCGTCGTAGATGCCATCCACCTTGGTGGCCTTTAGAATTACGTCGGCTTTGATCTCCATGGCGCGCAAGGAAGCCGCCGTGTCGGTCGAAAAGTAGGGATTCCCCGTCCCGCCAGCGAAGATCACCACCCGGCCTTTTTCCAGATGCCGGATGGCGCGCCGCCGGATGAACGGCTCCGCCACCTGCTTCATCTCAATCGCTGATTGCACCCGGGTGTAGACGTTCTGCTTTTCGAGAGCATCCTGCAGGGCCAGAGCGTTGATCACCGTGGCCAGCATGCCCATGTGATCGGCGGAGACGCGGTCCATGTCCCGAGCCTGGTCGGCCACGCCGCGGAAGAAGTTGCCGCCACCTACCACGATCGCGAGTTGCACTCCCAGTTTGTGCACGTCGGCCAACTCCGCCGCGACTTCGTGGATGCGAGCCGTGTCTACACCGAAGCCCTGATTAGCAGCCAGGGCCTCTCCAGAAAGCTTGAGCAGAACGCGTTTGAAGGCAGGGGTTTGCATAAGGGCTCGTAGCGCCCGGCGTCCTACAGGCTGTCGCGAGGGCATTCTGTCCTCGCCGGGCACAAAAAAAGGGCGCCCGTAGGCGCCTGGAAATTACTCGGCTTTCTGTTCCGCAGGCTTGGTGACCGCGACGGTCTCGCCGGCATCGCCCACTTTGAAGCGCGCGAAGCGCCGCACGCTGATGTTCTCGCCCAGCTTGCCGA
>PMXH01000021.1:0-174 GCA_003165855.1 Acidobacteriaceae bacterium
CGTTTATGCCGGCACGGTGAATCAATCGGGCGCGCTTGAAATTGAGACTGAAACCGTGGGTAGCAACACGGCTTTTGGGAAGATCGTCGAGGCGGTCGAGCAGGCCGAGCGTTCGCGTGCCCCGGTGCAGAAGACCGCCGACCGCCTGGCTGGCTACCTGGTCTACTTTGCCCT
>PMXH01000021.1:187-2678 GCA_003165855.1 Acidobacteriaceae bacterium
TCGTGCTCGACAAGACCGGCACCCTTACGCTCGGAAATCCCGAGGTCGTATCCATCCATCCTTCGGCCGGAATTGCGCGTGAGCGATTGTTGCACGTTGCCGCGAGCGCGGAGCGGTACTCCGAACATCCTTTGGCGCGCGCCATCATGGCAGCGGCCAACGGAGCGGCCCTCGGACTGGTCGATCCGGAACAGTTCTCATACACGCCCGGCAAGGGCATTTCCTGCCGCGTGGACGCCGCGGAAACAGTCGTCGGAACCAGAGCCTTTCTGCTGGAGCACGGCGTGCGAGCGGCCCCTGCCTCGGAACAAGAATCCTCCACTGAGATCCTGGTAGCGCAGGGCGGCGTTCCCTTGGGGAGCCTGAGAATCGCGGACGTTCTAAGGCCAGAGGCGGTGGAGGCTGTGCGGGCGTTGCGGGAGATGTCCATTAGGACGGTTCTACTCACAGGGGACGCAGGCCCCATTGGCCGCGCCATCGGGCAGCAACTTCAAGTAGACGAGGTAGAGGCGGAACTCCTGCCCNNACTAATTTCGCCGGGACCCTCAGCGTGGATGCCGCGGGGGTCGCGCTCGCGGCATTCGGATTTCTGAACCCCGTCCTCGCGGCCCTGATCCACGTGACCTCGGAGATGGTGTTTATCCTCAATTCCGCCCGCTTGCTTTCGCGCCCTTCCAAAGCGTCGCCCATCGCCGCTCGTCGGAGCGCCCGACCTTTCGACGGCACTGACGGCGGCCTGAGGGCACCCGGCTACCGAAGCGTGGGCAAGAGTTGAGGAAGAGGAGAAAGACCTTGAGCTGGATAGAATTCGGAATTCGGATGTTTGCCGCGCTGTTCCTGGGCGGAGCGATCGGCCTGGAACGCCAGTGGCGGCAGCGGATGACTGGGCTCAGAACCAACGGACTGGTCGCCGTCGGTTCCGCCATGTTCGTCATGATGGGTGGCCTCATCGGCCGAGACGGCAGCCAAGGCAGACNNGCCGCGACGCTTTGGTGCACGGCGGCGGTTGGCACCCTGGCAGGGCTGGGTCACTTGGGCTTTGCGGCCATGGGAGCTGCGGGCGTGCTTTCGGCCAACCTGATCCTTCGCCCCGTGGCGCAACTGGTCAACCGTAAGCCGGTTCAGACAGAAGAGCATGAAATCCTCTACCGGCTCCGCTGCACATGCCGGACCACAGATGAAGCGAGTGTCCGGTCCGTGCTGATTCAGAGCGTCGGGCGCACAGCTTTGGTCCTCATCGCTTTGCACAGCTTCGACGACGAGTTACTCGCCCGTGTGAACGTGAAGGCATACTTGAAGTCCATTGGTCCGAAAGAGGCTGCTCTGGAACACATCGTCACTAAGCTCTCCCTGGAAGCCGGCGTTACGGCCATTTCCTGGGAGGTCGCAGCCTCAGTCGACGCCGAGGATGCTACGTTCACGACAAGTGAGGACGTGGTTCGCGCCAGCTAGGGGCGGGGCCGCGCTCCTCCGCCGAAGCGGCGGCTGCCGCGCGCCCACCTTGCCGTCAATCGATCGAAAGTGGAAACGGCTTCCTTCCTACGAATTCAACCACCCCCCGATCGCGGACTGGTCGTTCGTGGTAATCAACAGTTTGCAAGCTGGGAACGAGTGACACGAGTTCATTCTTTTCCAGCGGCTTGAAATCGCCGCTTGGTAACGCGGTCTCTGAACCCCAATGTACGGCCATCTTACAGATGAACAGGCCGCCGAGATTCAAAGCGGAAACGACCTTAGGAAAAAGAGTCCGGTTCAAGTGATAAAACAGGACGATCAGATCGAAGCGTGCGGTGTCAAAGTCGTACTCTGCCGCATCGATTGCAAAGAGTTTGATTTTGACATTGAGCTGAGCAGCGGTTTGACTGAGTTTACCAATAGCGACTTCGGAAACGTCTACTGCGCTTACCTGCCACGCTCTCTCCGCCAGCCACAACGCATGTCTTCCTAGCCCCGCTGCAAGGTCCAGCGCCGTGCCTGCGTTCGGGAATGCCTGATCCACCAGACGCTCGTAAACCGAAATAAAAAACGGGTCTGGCCTGGCTAACGAAGGCAGGCCCTCCTGATACTTGCGATCCCAAATCGCTCTGTTGTCTGTGTCGTCCATCGCTCTCGCAATTCGGCGGCCAAATCGTAGTTCATCTCGAACCAGGGGCCCGAGTCCGGGTGTCATTCAGTGCCATGGTTCGGTGTGGGAACGTTTTGACGCCTCTGCCGCCGATGAGCAGGCTCGATGCCGCTAATACCTGCTTGAGCAACCAGCCCTCCAGCCGGCTCGCCAACGGGAAATCCGGAAGCACCTCAACGAAAACTAGAAGTGGAAGCCTAGCGTGGCCGTGATTGCGCGCGGCGTCACGTAATGCGTCCCACTGAACGTCGAAAGGAAATTGTAGAGCGCGTATTGGTTTGTCACATTCACCGCCGATAATCGTAAGCTCACCTTGTATTTGTCGCCGCGATTCACGTTATCGATTCCGACGGCCATATCAAACAG
>PMXH01000479.1 GCA_003165855.1 Acidobacteriaceae bacterium
ACGGCCAATGAATACACAAGCGCCGATCGATACTGCGCGGAAAATGGTCGCCGACCATGTCTAGTGGGAATATTCACTCTCAGAAGCAGTATTGTGATACGGAGATGTGGAGTCTTTGTACGTTTACTCAGAGCTTAGGTGTGGTGGGGGCTTCCCGTCAGCGCCTCGAAGCCGGNNTTGGCTCCTTCGATGACCTCCGGCAAATTCTTTGTCGGCCATGCCATTGCTGCAGCTTGTGTTGCCAGGCGTGATCCAGTTCAATCGCTTGACGACTACTATCGCACCGTGGAGCTGGCATTGATTGCGTGCCTCCATCAGGCCGGACCGGTTGCTCTCGGGGAGGGAAAACGCCCGCCGCACGAGCGGCCCCATGAAGGAAAGATCGGCGCGGTCGTGTTCGGTTCGGACCAGGGTCTTGTCGGCAGGTTTAATGAGGTAATCGTGGAATTCGCCGTGCACGAACTCAAAACGTTGCCCGGCTCCTCCTCATTTCCGTCGGACGGAAGAGATCTACCCTAGGGCTGGGAGCCTATCTGGCTGGAATAGAATCAAACCTTCGAACTTTCAGGAATGACTTGATTGAGCAAGAGGCACTACCGAGGGCGCTATCGGTCGACGCCTAGCCATCGAAGACGAACTGAAATGCGGGGTCGGGCTCGGGTGAGGACTCACACCAAATAGAGTCTTCGCCCATTTTGTCACCCACTCAACCGGTCTCAGCACTCTTGACTTACCGCAACTCTCACAGCCGAAAAGCGGTCGCACATCTGCCAGGATGGCGTAGGACACGTTGAGTATGAGTTGAAATGGCCGAAATCCGAACATACTGGTGGCGAAGCTCCACGCGAACCATTTTGTGTTCGGTAAATCCCTTAGGACCTCGGCGACGGCCTCTCCTCCCAGCTTCATCGAGCCATCGGGCATTAGGACATGGATCGTCGCATAGGCATCCCAGATATCGAGATCAGGATTGAGCGACCGAAGCCTCTCGGGGTCGTCACCAATGGGTTGTACGGTGATGCTCGTCTCGCCAGATTTCTGCGCCGACCTTTGCACCCAATGCCCAATGTGGCGGCAGACCGCGCATTCGTCATTGAAGAGGAGAATTGGCTTAGGCTGCTTCTGGATCTCGGGCAATTGGCCTCCGTTCACGACTCAAAGGGCTGCGTCACCGCTGTCAGGACGCTCGATACTGTGGGGGATGGGCCTTCGACTCGCCCAACTTCATTCCGGTTAAGAAACATGACCAGAGTTGGCGTGCCCTGGATCTGGTAGCTGCCTGCGAGTTCCTGTTCGACTGCGATGTTAACCCTGAAGATCCCCTCCTTGGGTTCCACCATTTTTGCCACCTGCTCCAGGACCGGCTCAATCGCTCGGCAGTGTTCACACCCGTAAGACATGAACTCAACCACGACTGGCCCCTCTGCCTCGAGAACCAGCTGGGTAAACGTGCTGGAGGTAACTGTTGTTATGTTGTCAGTCGACAATTTCCTTAGCCGTCCTCTGCCATTCGGGCGCGTTCCGAAACCTTTGTTTCGCGAAGAAACTACCAAACAAACAGCCGAGCACCGGAACCGGGGGAACGCACCCTGCCAATTTGAGTCGAAGGATCTCGAACTGGAATCTTTTCATCGATGTCCGCATTCGGAAGCACTGGCCGTGGCGCGTTGATCTTTTCAATCTCTAAGGCACCGTGGCAGTTCATAATCTCGGCGGCTTGGTCCGCGTTCTTGCCGGTACCGGTTGCGAAAACCATGACACCTCCACGACGCACGCCTTGGACATACGCTTCCGCATCCCCTTCGACGACTCCGAACGCCGTCAGATCCCGAATTAAATCCACTTCAAAATCAGTGTGTGGAGTACTCATGAGGCCGCTGCCCGGCATCTCGACTGGCTCGCCCAAAACACGGATGTCCTTCTGGAGGAAACCTTTGGCCGTAAGATCGCGAACGACCCCGTCGGCTGACCCTGAATTCTCAAACAGACCTACTGCAGTCTTTGCCATATTGCCTCCTTAGTTGCGCCTTTCATAGAATCGCCGAACCGCGCTCGCAATACTGATCAGAATTGATCAGCCAACCTCCGGCACGAGGGGTAAGACTGACTTAGTGCGCACCACCTTTTGGTGACAGCTATGCGGAGATCTTCCCGCACTCCGTAACTCAACCGGCCAGAGACGGCAACTCCAAGAAAAGGAATCCTACCAATGAAAGCAGTTCTAGTGCGCGGCTACGGGGATGTGAACCAGTTGTCCTACGGGGATACACCTGACCTTAAACCGGGACCGGGAGAAGTGTTGGTCAGAATGTTCGCGACCAGCATCAACCCCATCGACTGGAAACTCCGCCGCGGCGATCTGAAAACGTTCATGCCTTTGCAGTTCCCGGCAATCCTGGGCCGCGACCTTGCGGGCGAAGTCGTCGGCCTGGGCGATGGAGTCAAGACCAGAAAGATTGGCGACCGTGTCCTTGGGCTCGTGAATCATGCGTATGCAGAATATGTTCTGTGCAAGGCAGACGAGTTGGCTCTCATTCCTTCGGGCCTTAGCTTTGAGCAGGCGGCAGCACTTCCCCTCGTGGTGCTCACCGGGGCGCAACTTATCGAGGAAGGGATCAGGCCGAGGTCCGGAGAAACAATCTTGATCACCGGAGCCGTGGGAGGAGTCGGGCGTACCGCTGTGCATGTCGCTCGACAACACGGGGCGCATGTGATCGCGGGAGTGCGCTCCACGCAAAAAAAAGAGGCGGAAGTTCTCGGCGCCGACAGAATCCTGGCCTTGGATAGCGAAGCTGAGATCGCCAGCCTAAAGGAACTCGACGCCGTCGCCGACACGGTTGGTCACGAGGTCATCACCGCACTCATCCCACACATCAAGAAGAATGGGGTGCTGGCAACCGTTTTAGGTAAACCCGAAGGCGTCAACGGGCGCGATCTCCGCATTGAGGAAATCTGGGCCCAACCCGATTCTGCAAGACTTGAACAGCTCGCATACGAGGTTGCAGCCGGCAAATTCTCGATTCCCATCCGACGAGAATTCAAACTGTCAGAGATTCGAGATGCGGACCCGATGGCTGAAAAGGGTGGGATCGGGAAAATCATACTGGTCGCCTAAGTCCGCACGATAATCGCGCTTTATGCAGATAAGGGCAACCGTTTATAGGTGAGGCGAAGTAGTAGAAAGGACTTTTTATGGAAGACCAAAGATCTACCCAGCACGACGACACGACAATCTATCTTATTTGTGGGGGCATTGCCTCCCTCGCCGCCGCTGTTTTTTTCATCCGGGACGCAGATATCCCCGGCCACAACATCGTCATCCTGGAGCAACTCGATCGCTTAGGCGGCAGTCTTGACGGCGCCGGATCTCCGCGGGACGGTTATGTGCTTCGCGGCGGGAGGATGATCGAGAGTAAGTACCTTTGCACCTATGAGCTGTTCTCGTCGATCCCGACGTTGGATGGAAGCAAGACCGTCACCCAGGAGATCTTCGACTGGAACGAAACCATGAAGACTTCCTCAAAGTCGCGGCTCGTGCGCAAAGGACAGAGAATCGACGGTCCTGAATTTGGCTTGAGCGAAAAGCACATCCTGAATCTGGAGCGCGTGGTGGCGGAACCGGAGGGAATGCTCGGCAGGAGCACNNCAGCCCTGGCATAGCGCCGTCGAGTTTAGACGCTATCTGCTTCGCTTTACGCACATGGTCGCCGGATTCAGCCATCTCAAAGGCATCATGCGCACCGTCTACAACCAGTACGACTCCATGGTGCGTCCGCTCCAGAAATGGCTCGACGAGCGCGGAGTACGATTCGAATTGAACACTCGCGTTACTGATCTTGTCCTGCGTGAGGAGGCCGACCGCAAGACGGTAGAACGCATCATATACACGCGGAACGGTCTCTCCGGCGAGTTCGAAGTTGGCAAGAAAGGCTTCGTGATCGTCACTCTGGGTTCGATGACTGAAGCTTCGAGCCTTGGGTCTATGGACTCGGCTCCCGTCCTGAACGATAAAACCGACGGTGGTGCCTGGACGCTTTGGAAGAAGCTTGCTGCTGGCAGGCCCGAATTCGGCCGCCCATCGGTCTTTGCCGATCACATCGAAGAATCAAAATGGGTGTCGTTCACCACCACGCAGCGAGACCCGACCTTCTTTCGTTTGGTTCGGGATCTTACGGGCAACGTACCCGGAGAGGGCGGACTGATCACTTTCGCGGATTCCAGTTGGTTGACCTCGATCGTATTGCCGCATCAGCCGCACTTTATCGGACAACCCGAGGACGTGAACGTGTTCTGGGGGTACGGACTGTTTGTCGATAAGCCAGGCGATTACGTGAAGAAACCGATGTCCGCATGTACCGGTCGGGAAATCATGACCGAGATCCTGGGCCACCTGCACATCGAATCCGAAGCACCGCAGATCTTGAAGACCTCCATCTGCATTCCCTGCATGATGCCCTTCATTACCAGCCAGTTCCTGCGGCGGGAGAAAGGCGATCGCCCGGCGGTTGTGCCAGAGGGATCCACGAACTTGGCCTTCACCGGCCAGTTCTGCGAGCTTCCGGACGACGTGGTGTTCACCGTCGANNTACTCGATCCGCTCCGCGCAGACCGCTGTCTACGACGTGCTCCTGCTGAACCGAAAGCCGCCGGCCGTCTATAAAGGCCAGTACGACCCGCGGGTTCTGTACAAAGCGTTCACGACCTTGCACGGTATGAAGGCATGAGCCGAACAAGGAGGAATGGTGAGAGAAAACATGAACCAATCATTGCCGCCACCAGCGCACGACCTTTGTCCTGCAGAGTTTGCAGCATCCGAGAACTGCTACGGGACTGCACAGGTTAAACCTTCGGCAGGCATGAAGTGGACTGAAGGTTCTTAGGCGAAGAAGCAATCTACCGCGGAAGACAGTCACAAGAAATGGGACCAGAACAGTCCCGCCGGCGTAGCGTGGAGCGGCATATCGGGAGATCAGGATGAAAAAGTTGGTTTGTGGATGGATCTGCCGCACGCGGTTCGACCCGGAACAGCGGTTACGTGGAGGAGTAGACTTGAGGCTCTGCGTTGGTATTGTCGTGTTTTTCCCGTTGTTTCTTGCCGTCGGAGCGACCTCTTCCAGTCCGGATATGTTTCCGCCCATCAGCGGGCTGTCCCTCGCGGATCTGCGGGATACGTTCGAAGAAGTTCACAACGGACATCGGCATGAGGCGATCGACATTCTGGAGCCCAGGGGGACACCGGTGCATGCGGTGGTATCGGGAACCGTCCGAAAGCTGTTCCTCAGCAAACCAGGCGGCAACACGATCTACCAGTTCGATGACCTGGGAGTGTATTGCTATTACTACGCGCACTTGGACGGGTACGCGGAAGGATTGCGGGAGGGAACGCGGGTCGAGCGTGGAGACGTCATTGGTTTTGTGGGCTCGACAGGAAATGCCGATGCGCGTGTGCCGCACTTGCATTTTGCCATCTTCGAGTTGGGGCCGGAAAGGCAGTGGTGGAAGGGGAGAGCCGTTAACCCATATCCTGGCCTGGTAGACGCGCTGAAGCGGGCGAAATAGCAATCGCGCCCGCGAGTGACCTACCCCTATGCGGCCGCAACGATCCCTGAGGGGCAGGAACTTCGCTTTCTCATTCCTCGAACACGACTGGCGTCCCATCCTTGACTAGGTCGGCGACCCTGGTGGCATCCCAGTTTGTCATTCGCACGCACCCGTGAGACGCGGAATGGCCGATCTCCCCGGCTTCCGGCGTGCCGTGTATGCCGTAGTGCGGTACGTTGATCCCCATCCAGACAACACCCACCGGATTGTTTGGACCCGCAGCGATCTTCACCTTGGAATCTGCTTGATCGGCGTCCCAGAACAAGTCCGGGTTGTAGTTGTAAGTTGGATTTCGTACTACATCAGTGATCACCCAATTCCCGAACGGGAGCGGGTCGTGCTTGCTGCCGCTCGTCACCGGGGCGTAAAAGATGACCTGACCTTCCCGGTCATAGACCATCAGGACCGATTTCTTCTTCGAGACAACGATCTTGACCGCCCCAGTCTGGGCCCGCGTCGCTTGTTCAGCGCCCAATATGTTAGGGACGCGGATGTGCTCTCCCGCGACGAACCGGGCGCGGGGGTTCAAACGCTTGAGCAGGGCCTGGGCCGAGTGGAATTTACCGCCGAGTTCTTCCAGCACGGATGTGTAGTAAAGACCCGGCAGTTTCGACTGCTCCTGACCTGATCCCCGATTTCAGT
>PMXH01000397.1 GCA_003165855.1 Acidobacteriaceae bacterium
CCACCTCGAACTTCAGCTCCTGCCCAACCTTCGACCCGCGCAGAGCATCGTTGAACGCAGCCAGCGTGTTCTTCCCGCCAATCTCGATCAGCACATCGTCCATGTGTACGGGATTCGCCTTGGCCTCCGCGACATCCTGGCCGTCTTTGGGTTTTCCGTCCATGGAAGCCTGAGCGTAATCGCCCTCGGCCAGTGGACGTCCTTCCACCGTAGTGTAGGTCGCATGCTGCTCGCGTACGTTGGTGAGCGCGCCTTCGACTTCCTCGTCGGTGACGGCAATCTCCGGCTTGTCGGCACGCAGGTCCTTGTAGCCCTCCACCTGAATCTCCGGCAGCACTTCGAAACTGGCCTTAAAGGTCAGCGGCTCGCCGTCAACCATGTGCAGATCGGTGACCCGCGGCTGCGATACCGGAATCAGCCCTTGCTTCTCAGCTTCCCTGCGAAAGTGCTTCGGCACCAGGGCTTCGATCACATCGTTCTTCAGCCCATCGCCAAAGCGCTGCCGGATGATGGAGGCCGGCACGTGTCCCGCCCGAAACCCCGGCAGCCGCGCACTCTTCTGATAGCGCTGAATCTGCAGCTCGGTCTCGCGGGCAACTTCCGCCGCCGGAATCTCCACCGAGATCTCCCGCTTGATGTCCTTGTTAATGGTGTCCGTCTTTGCCGCGTCGCTGGTTTCTGTGGGACTCACGTTTTGCCTTTCACGATCCCGCTGTCTCCGGAGGCTCCGTCGAGCAAACAGAACCCGGCCAGATTCATACGGCGTTAACTTGAGTGTAAAGACAGAAGGAGAGCACCGTCAAACGGCAGCCCCAACTTCTTGCGGCCAGACCGGTGGCGATCCCGACGGGCCTATAATCGCGACTATCCGGGGAGGACACATGGCTACCATTCTCCAGAGGGTCTGCTGGAACAGGAGCGGCTGGACAAGGCCCAGCGGCGTGACAACGGACAGCGGCAACCCGGGAAGACATGGCTTTGGGAACGAGGAGTGGAATTTCTGCACCCAGGACGTTTTTCGAGGCAATATCTTCGGCTGGCTGCACTGGTCAGCGAAAAGATTCGAAGGCGAATATTTTGACATTCTATTCTGGGCTAAATCGCCGACGAAGGAGTGGCTCCTGGTGGGTGCCTACCACGATGCCTCGCTCGCGACAGCCGAGGATCTCCGCGAGCTGGACCTTTTCTTTGCGAAGAAGGGAGTCAATAAACGGCGTTTTTCGGAGGCGCTAGACGCGGTCCCACGCGTTGAGCAAAAGGAACGCCTCAAGCAACACCCCCCGGCGAGGGCCGACAGACTGAAATTCAAGTGTCCGCGTGACAAGGCGGAGATTTTTGACCCATACCGTCTCTACCGTTCCATGCCGAAAAGGTTTCGGAGCGAGAACGCGCGTTTCGGGAAACCGACTATCTTCGATGAGCCGATCAAGGCATTACTCGGTTCAGTTGCCGGCAAGCGCGGACCCGATTTCCCTAGTTTCGACTGTGCACCACAACCCTTGCTGGAGGATGTCTACCAACGCGCAACCGCGGCCAGCCTTAAGATCATTAGGCCGAGGCACAAAGAGCTCTGCAACCAGTTTGTTGGCTGGCTTCAGCAGACGGGCCGGAAGGTTCTCGGGCGAGAAAAGGATCGTGTCGATGTGGAGTTTCGAGACGGCCCAAATTTCTGCCGGGCCGAGCTAAAAGTCTGCTACGGGACGACGCCACGGTTTGCGATCCGCGAGGCTCTCGGTCAGCTTCTCGAATACAACTATTACGGCTGGCGTTCTTCCTCGGACCGATGGTTCATCGTTCTCGACTCGCTCCCGTCGGAACACGACGTCAGGTATGTGCGAACGCTTACAAGCAAGAGACGCTTACCCTTGGTCCTGTGCTGGAGATCCGATGATGGCTCCAAAACGCACTTCAATTCGATGACACGATAGTTCGTCGAGTGTCGGCCACGACCGTGGCGGCTGGCCCACGTTTGCGCCACCACGACCGAGGCCGCACCATCCGTCGCGGTTTCCGACGGATGGGCACTACGAATGCACGCACAACGAGCTGTCTGTTGTGATATTGATAAATCAAGATTTGCCTTGATTTATCGCTTCGATCCGTTAGAATGACTCGAGAGGGTGTGTTCCATGCCAACCACAACCAAGAAGTTCACCCCCGAAATCGACGCCAAGCTCTACAAAGAGTTTGTCGCCGTCGCCAAGCGCAACGGCCAATCGCAGCGGCACGTTCTTGAAGAAGCGCTGAAGTTCTACCTGAAAAATGTGGTCCCGTCGCAGCACCTGGTCCGCCCCGAGGTGATGGACGCCTTCGAGCAGTCGGTGGCGCGCAACCGCGATTTGCTTGAACGCCTCGCCAAGTAAATGTCGGTTTACCTAACGGTCGCGGAAGTCTACCAGATGCAGCACCGGCTCATCGACATGTTCGGAGGCCTGCACGGCGTCCGCGACAAGGGTGCGGTCGAGGCCGCCGTTTTCCGTCCGCAAACCGGCTACTACAACTCGCTCGAAGAAGAGGCAGCCGCGCTGATGGAGTCGCTCGGCAACAACCACGGCTTCCTCGACGGAAATAAGCGCATCGCCTTCACCGCCGCCGACGTCTTCCTGCGCCGTAACGGCTGCTACATCGAAGTGGAAGCCGCGGCTGGCTACGACTTCATCAACGGCTCCATGGAGCGCCATGAATTCCGCTTCCCGAAAATTCTCAGTTGGATCCGCCAGCACCGCAAGCCCCTCAATGTTGATCAATAGCTCATAGTAAATACATGAACACTCACCATCCCCACTGGCTAACCATCCTCAACCGCGAAGTCGTCGCCTGCACCCGCTGCCCGCGCCTCGTCGCCTACCGCGAGCAGGTTGCCCGCGAGAAACGCCGCGCTTACCGTGACTGCGACTACTGGGGCAAGCCCGTGCCCGGCTTCGGCGATCCCGAAGCGCGCGTCCTCGTCATGGGATTGGCTCCCGGCGCCCACGGCTCCAACCGCACTGGGCGCCCCTTCACCGGCGATGCCTCCGGCAAGTTCATGTTCCCTGTGCTCTATGAGACCGGATTCGCCAGCCAGCCCAACGCCACCGATCGCAACGATGGACTCAAGCTAAGAGATCTCTACATCACTGCCGCGGTCCGCTGCGCTCCGCCGGACAATAAGCCCACACCGCAAGAGCTCGCCGAGTGTTCCCACTTTCTTGACCGCGAGATGGCAGGATTAGAGAAGGTAAAGGTCGTGGTCGCGCTGGGCAAAATCGGCTTCGATGCCTATCTGAATTATGTGAAACGACGCGGCCTGCTTTTCAATCGGGGATCATACCCCTTCAAACACGCCGCCAGTTACCGGTTACCCGATGGTAAGGTGTTACTGGCCTCTTACCATCCTTCGAACCAGAACACGCAGACCGGCAAGCTCACGCGAGAAATGTTTGTGAAGATATTTAAGCAGGCGGCAAGACTTGCCGATGAGTAAATTAGCGCCGCCGGGCGGATCGTTGCACCTTGCCCCATGCAATGGGGTCACAATTGAGAAACCGGGGTCACGAACCGGGGCGGCGCGGTTTTCCTGGTGTGGCGTGCGCGTCCCTTCCGCTCATGGCTTGCGAGAACAAGGCAAGCTCTTGCCCGCGAATGCGAAGACCTCAACGCAGTAATGACGAAACGTTCCCACCGAAACACCAGAGCAGTTTGCGCTAATGTTCCAGTCCGAACATTTGTAGCTGCAAAGACATAAGCACGAGTTTGTATGTATACTTCCTCTTAAATGAAACGAGCTACAGGAGTTAAGAAGATCCGGAAGGCAACCCGCAAGAAGACGATCAGCCTGAGCGCCGTGGCCGAGGAGCCGAAGCGGCGTTCTTTTTCGCTTCCGGAGAGGATGGAGTGGTATAAGCCGCTCAAGAAAGTGGTCACGCTGCGTCTGGACGCCGACGTGCTGGCTTGGTTCAAGAAATCGGGGCGCGGTTACCAGACACGGATCAATGGAGCGCTGCGGAAATTGATGAAGGAAGAGATGAAGGAAGTGAAGAAAGCCTAGTCGATCAGCTTCAGAAGCCAACCATGACGGGTTCCGGTTCCAGGCGGACGCCCCAGATTTCTTCCACACGCTGCTGAATATGTTCTTTCAAAGCGATGACATCGGCGGCTGTGGCTTGGCCNNGAGCGCTCGACCAGCCAGGCCGCTGAAACCTTCTTGCGGGTTTCGAGCGCCGGATAGCTGGGCAAGGTTAGGCCGCGTGCGACGGCGCGCTGTTTGAGATCGTCGTGCTGCTCTGCGGAAAGCACAGGGTTCTTGAAGAACGAGCCCGCGCTTTGGCAATCGGCGTCTCCGGGGATGATGAGCATGCCTTTGAGCGCGCGGATATGGCGTACGGCCTCGCGGGTTTCGGCCAGATCGGGCTGCGTTTCGCGCCCTTCGAAGTGGCGCTTGAGATCGGCATAGGCGATGCGTGGGCTGCCCCCGGGTGTGAGCCCATAGGTGACGCGGAGAACGACGAAGCGTCCGCGCTCGCTGGTATTGAAGATGCTGGTCCGGTAGCCGAAGCCGCAGGCTTCACGGCAGAGTTCGCGCACCTGTCCGTCTTTCAGATCCAGAACCTGCACCGAGACAATCGTCTCGGAAACTTCCTGACCGTAGGCGCCGACATTCTGCACGGGAGTCCCGCCCACGCTGCCCGGGATGCCGCTCAGGCACTCGACGCCAGCGCAGCGGGCCATCACGGCGTGAGAAACAAATTTATCCCAGGATTCGCCGGCGCCCACGTCGAAGATAACCTTGCCATCTTCATCGTGTCCGCTATGCCGTTCAATGCCTTGAACCGCGATTTTCAATACGAGGCCCGGCCAACCCGCATCGGCGACCACCAGGTTGCTGCCGCCGCCCAGAGTGAAGAGAGGCAGCTCGCGCGAGCGCGCGAATGCAATTGCTTGCTGCAATTCAACGATACTGCTCACCTCGACGAAGAACTTTGCCGGGCCTCCGATCTTGAGGGTGGTAAGCGGCGCGAGCGGAATGTTTTCGAGCAGATGCACGAGTCATCCTCAATATTACACAGGACTGGAGAGAGCACCCGTGCCCGATGGGAAACGTTTGGACACTCCTTCAATTCGGTTCGGGACGGAGCCTGGATGCTCCATGGTTGCGGCCCGTGACGGCGCGGAACTGTTACGTGGGCAGATCCACTCCCGAGAAGCGTTTGCAGGCCTCGAGTAGTTTCTCCTGCCGGTCCGCGTCACGGGCGGCAGGGTTTGGGGTGCGGGGCCGTAAGTGAAAGAAGTACTCTCCTGTGACCATCGCAGCCGGGTCGGTGCTGACCGCGAGCCAGACCTGAGTGCGGTGCCCCGCGTCCAGATCGTCCGGCGCCCCCGGACCTCCCATCTTGGTTGCCACCCAGCCGGGCTCGAGCGCATTGGAGAGAACGTCCGGCCAGCGGCGTGCGATCGCGAAGGCCAGAAGCACATCATGCAGCTTGGTATCGGAGTAAGCCTGTTGTCCCTGCCAGGGGCGGTGCTCCCATGCGAGATCCTTCAGGCTGGCATCGCCGCCCTTATGGAGACCGGAGCTCAGGTAGACGAGGCGCTTCGGTCTTTGAATCAGCGCGGTAAGAATATACGGTGCAAGGATATTGACGGCAAATACATGAGGCAGGCCGTCTTCCGTCGCGATGCGTTGGGACTCCCTGTAGCCGATACCCGCGTTGTGGATCACGGCATCGAAGGAGCCGAGTGCGTTGACCTGTTTAGCCACGTTGCGGGTTTGCGCGATGCTGCTCAGATCGCCAATGACGACGGTTTCCGCTCCCGGAACGAGGGACAGCGCTTCCTGTCCTCGCGGCTGGTTACGAGCGTGCAGAACTACGCCATGCCCCTGCTCGAGGAGAAGTTGTGCGGCCATTCGGCCGAGTCCGTCGGAAGAACCTGTGATGAACACTCGCGCCATTTAATCTTGCCTCTCTGTCTGCCGCGCCCCATGGCGGCCAGCCGACAACTCTATCCGGCAACTCTGGAGACGGTAGTATAAGGTAAGAAGACAATCCCGCTCCCACCGAGGCAGCGGAAACTGAATGACCGGGTCGAAGTTATGGCCGGGGTGAGTGCGATAAGTAGCTGTGACGCGGGTCACAGCCACGGAGGGCGGAGGCCCGTAGTATCTTCAATAGAAGCATGACGTGTCGGTGCAAACTCGTCGGTTGGGCGCTGGTAATGGTTGTGTTGGCAATGCCGTTGTCGGCGCTGGGTTCGTGCTGGTTGCAAGCGGCGGCCGGACATTGCACATCGCATTGCCCGATGATGGGCGGACATGCGCCTTCATTCAGCATTCAAGAAGCTCCCGCAGATGGCTCCTGCTGCCAAATCTCTGCTGCCAGACCGGTGCCCGCGCCAATGGCGCAGGTTCCAGGTGTCGGTGGCTATGCGGCTCCAACGCTCATTGCCTCGGTGTTGGATGTCCCAACCGGACCGGCAAAAGCCGAACCGCCCGATCCGCTTGCTCGGGCGTCGTGTCCCTCCCTCCAGTCCGTTTTCTGCACTTTCCTGATCTAGTCTGTCCTTTTTTGCTCATCCCTTTTAGGCGTGATTGCCTAACATTTCGAACACGCATTTTTCAGCGTCGTCTGAGCAAGAGAGAACACCCTTATGACCAGCAAAATAGTTGCTCTGCTTGCCTTTGGCTGTTTGTGGCCAGCCCTCGGTGTCTCACAACAGGTTCAGCTCCCGGTCACGCTTCAGGAGCCTGCGACCGGCACTGCACAAACCGCGGGACCGTCGCCCGCTCCCGTCGAAGGCCATCTTCTCGCAGACCTCGTTCGCGAAGCTTTGCAAAAGAATCCGGCTGTTCAGGGTGCTCTGCATAGTGTGGAAGCGCAGCGGCGGCGCGTGCCGCAAGCGAAGGCGCTCCCCGACCCAAGTGTTGGCGTGAGTTGGATGGGCAACATTCGGCCGTTCTCTGTGCAAACCGGAGACCCGTCAAGCTATCGCGGTGTCAACGCAATGCAAACCCTGCCTTACCCCGGCAAGCTGAAGCTGCGCGGCGAGATCGCTTCGAAAGAGGCCGATGCCGGATCTTCGGACCTGGAAGCGGTTCGGCGGCGCGTAACCGTGGACGTGAAGGCGGCCTATTTCGAATACTGGTTCTATGACAAAGCGCTTCAGACCACGCTGAAGGACAAGGATTTGTTGACGAAGCTGTCCCAGATTGCCGAGGCCCGTTACCGCGTTGGCAAAGGCATTCAGCAGGACGTTCTTCGGTCGCAAGTTGAAATTTCACTCCTGCTGCAGCGGATCACTGTGCTGCAACAGCAACGAGACACGTCCCAGGCGCGTTTGAACACGTTGCTGGCGCGCAGTCCAGAAGCGCCTCTCCCGCCAGCCGAAAATATCGAGCGGTCGCCTCTGAACTACTCGATCGAGGATTTGTACAGGCTGGCGCGGCAGAATGATCCCGGGCTCCACCGCGAGGAGCAGACGATTGAACGCAACCAACTCGCGGTAAACCTGGCGCAGAAGGATTACTACCCGGATCTAAGCGTCGGGTTCATGTATCAACAACGCCCGATGCTGCCCGATATGTATGGCATGACGTTCGCCATAAACATTCCGGTCTTCTACAAAAGCAAACAACGCGAGGAAGTCAGGCAGGCTACGGAAGAGCGGCTTTCCGCCGAGAGCGGCCGCGATAATCGGCAGAACGAACTGAATTTCGAACTGAAGCAGCAGTACCTGGCCGCAAAAGCCTCGGATGAACTTCTGCGCTTGTTCTCTCAGGGTGTGGTGCCGCAGTCATCGTTGGCATTGGAGTCTTCGATGTCCGCTTACCAGGTAGGCACAGTGGATTTCCTGAGCGTTCTGGGAAATTTTTCAACCGTCCTCAATTACGAAATCGACTACTACCGCGAGCTGGCGAATTACCAAGCTTCGTTGGCGCGCATGGAGAGCATGGTGGGCGTGGACCTGACTTCGACGCCCGCGCAACCGGCCGACCAGCACCCGGCGAGAGGAGAGTAAAACGATGTTTCACAAAGTTCTCAGAATCTCAGCACTCGCGGCCGCAATTGTTTTGGCAGCCGCAGTCATTTTCAGCGGAAGGGTTTCAGCCCTCTTCCAGGGCTCGCACCCAGCTTCGCAAACGCACGCAACAGGAAGCGAACGCGAGGTTCTTTATTGGTATGACGCGATGAACCCGCAGCACCATTACAACCAGCCCGGAAAAGCGCCGGACGGCATGGACCTGGTGCCTCAGTACGCGGAAGACAGCTCGTCTCAGGGTACTGGTGCGACAACCGCAGCGGCGATGCCGGCTGGCACTGTCACCATCGCACCCGACAGGGAGCAAATGATCGGCGTGAGAACGGGGACAGTCGAGCGGGAGTCTCTGGTGCGAACCGTGCGCACAACTGGCCAGCTGACAAGCGATGAAACCAAGCTGGCGCATGTACACGTGAAGGTCAACGGCTACATCGACAAGGGATACGTTGATTACATCGGGCAACTGGTCAAGAAGGGCCAGCCGCTTTTCACGCTTTACAGTCCGGATCTTGTGGCGACTGAAGAGGAATACCTGATTGCCAAGCGCGGCGCAAAGGAGATGGGCACATCGCAATTCCCGGACGTTGCCCAGGGATCGCAGTCGCTGCTGAGCTCCACTCGGGAACGGCTCAAACTGTGGGACATCAGCGACGAACAAATCAAGAAGCTCGATGAGACCGGTGAAGTCACGAAGACTCTGACCTTCTATTCGCCCGTCAGTGGCTTCGTGACCGACCGTAAGGCGTTTCCGCAAACCGCGGTAACTCCGGACATGGATCTGTATTCGATCACCGACCTGTCCACGATCTGGGTGGATGCGGATGTGTTCGAGTACGAAGTGCCGTTTGTGAAAGTGGGCCAGACGGCGGACATGCAACTGAGCTACTACGCTGGCAGGACCTACACGGGGAAAATCACCTATATTTACCCAACCGTCGATCCGGTGTCCCGCACGGTAAAGGTACGCATCGAGTTTCCGAACCCAAGATTCGACTTGAAGCCGCAGATGTTCGCTGACGTACAGTTAAAGATCAACTACGGCAAGCAGATTGTGGTGCCGCAGGAAGCCGTGATGGATTCCGGGGACAAGCAGTACGTGTTTGTGGTTCATGAGGGCGGCGTGTTCGAACCACGGGTGATCCAGATGGGCGCGAAGCTTGAGGGCAAAGTGGTCGTGCTCTCTGGCCTGAACGCAGGGGAAACCATCGTGATCTCGGGGAATTTCCTGATTGATTCCGAAAGCCGCCTGAAGAGTGCGATGAGCGGGATGGAGCACTGAGGAGATGGGCATGGCAAAAAGAGCATCGATCTATTCAGTAATCGTCCTGATCGTAGTGGCGGGCCTGTTCGCCGGAGAATATCTGCTGATGAGCCGCCGCGCGCAGACGGAATGCGGATTCTGCCGGCGTCACATTAATCCGAAAGCCCACGTTGTGGCTGAAGTCGGCGGCAGGCGGCGCAACGTCTGCTGCGCGCACTGTGCGGTGACGGAGGCGCGGCAAGAAAAGAAGCCTTTGCGGCTGATCGCAGTAACGGACTATTCCACGGGAAAGATGGTAAGCCCGGATGGCGCGTGGTTTGTCGAGGATAGCCGCGTGATCGCCTGCGAACACGACATGTCCAAGATGGATGAATCCAAGCACGCGGAACAGTTGGAGTTTGACCGCTGCTCGCCCGGCACATTTGCGTTTAGCGACCGAAAAGCAGCGGAAGAGTTTGTGGCCGGGAACGGTGGCGTTTTGCGGAGTCTACCGGAAGTGCTGGCGGAGGCCCAGCAATGATCGATCGAGTCATCGACATTTGCGCAACCAACAGATTTCTCGTTCTTCTGTTCGTCGGCGCAGCCGTGCTGATTGGTTGGCATTCGCTGAAGAACACAAAAGTGGATGCGATCCCCGACCTATCGGACACGCAGGTCATCGTCTATTCCAAGTGGGACCGCAGCCCCGACATCATGGAAGATCAGGTCACCTACCCCATCACCTCGGCGTTGCTGGGCTTGCCCAAGGTGAAGGACATCCGCGGCTTCTCCGATTTCGGATACTCCTATGTCTACATCATCTTTGAGGAAGGCACGGATATTTACTGGGCACGCTCGCGAACGCTTGAGTATTTGAACTCCGTCGTCCCACGTCTGCCCAAGGGTGTAGAGGTTGAGTTGGCGAAGGATGCGACCGCCGTCGGCTGGGTGTATGAATATGCTCTGGTCGATACCAGCGGACAGAACAGCATCGAGAAGATGCGAAGTTTCCAGGATTGGTATTTGCGTTACGCTCTGCAGTCCGTGCCCGGTGTCGCCGAAGTGGCGCCCTTGGGCGGCTTCGTGCGGCAGTACCAGGTCAACATCGATCCCAACAAGCTCCTCGGCTACAAGATTCCGATCAACATGGTCGTAGGCGCCATTGGGAAGAGCAATAACGATGTCGGCGCCCGGTTGGTCGAGATGTCCGGCCGCGAGTATATGGTGCGCGGGCGCGGCTACATCAAATCGCTCGATGACATTGGCAACATCGTCGTCATGTCGAACCCGCAGACCGGCACGCCGGTGTTGGTGAAGGACCTGGCCACGGTGACTTTCGGTCCCGACATGCGGCGCGGCACCGGTGAATTGGATGGCAAGGGAGAAGTAGTCGGCGGTGTCGTCATCATGCGGTTCGGTGAGGACGCGGAGAAGGTCATCGAGCGGGTGAAACAAAGAATCAAGGAGATCGAGCCCACTCTTCCCGAAGGTATGAGGATCGTCAACACCTACGACCGTTCGGACCTGATCGATCGTTCAATCGATAACCTGAAGCACACGCTCATTGAGGAACTGATCATCGTCAGCCTGGTGATCATGATTTTCTTGTGGCACTTTCCGAGTGCCATCATCCCCATCGTCACGATTCCGGTCACCGTGATTCTGGCCTTCATTCCCATTCAGATGAGCGGCATGACGGCTAACATCATGTCGCTCGGCGGAATCGCCATCGCGATCGGAGCCATGATCGATGCGGCAGTAGTGGTTGTCGAGCAGACACACAAGAAGCTGGAGCACTGGATTGCAGAAGGACGGCCTGGCGACTATCGCCAAGTTGTGATCTCGGCGGTAAAGGAAGTTGGCGGGCCTAGTTTCTTCTGTCTGCTCGTCATCGCGATCGCTTTCCTGCCGGTGTTCACGCTGGAAGGCCAGGAAGGCCGACTGTTCAAGCCGCTGGCATTCACCAAGACGTTTGCCATGGCGATCGCAGGAGTGCTGGCCATTACGCTTGATCCGGCCATGCGGTTGTTGTTCACTCGCATGGATAACTTCAAGTTCCGTCCGCGATGGCTGGCCGGAATCGTAAACAGCGTGCTGGTTGGCACGATCCACAGCGAAGACAACCACCCCATCAGTCGTCCCCTGATGAAGCTTTATCATCCCGTAGTTGAGTTCGTGCTGGAGCACAAGTGGAAGACGATTGCCGCCGCGGTCATTGCCATGGCGCTGACGGTGCCGGTGTTCTTCAAACTCGGCTCGGAATTCATGCCGCCGCTCGATGAAGAGACGGCGCTTTTCATGCCCATCACCGATCCGCGCATCTCGCTCACTGAGGCGACCCGCATCCTTCGCCAGCAGGACCTGATCATTTCCGCGGATCCGGCCGTCGCGATGGTGGTGGGCAAGGTTGGTCGCGCGGAGACATCCACCGATCCTGCGCCGGTGAACATGAGTGAGACGACAATTACTTTCAAGCCAAAGGACCAGTGGCCCAAGGGACTTACAAAAGACGCAATCCTCGCCCGGCTCGACGAGAAGTTGCAGATTCCCGGCGTCACCAATATTTGGACACAGCCGATTCGCAACCGTATCGACATGCTGTCAACAGGCATTCGCACCCAGATTGGCATCAAGGTTTTCGGTCCCGACCTTGACGTGATTGAAGCCAAGTCAGAAGAGATCAAAGAAGTGGTGGCGCAGATTCCTGGCGCCGCGGATCTCTATGCCGAGCGGACTACGGGTTCACCGTATCTGGAGATGACCGTAGATCGTGCCGCCGCGGACCGCTACGGACTGAATGTCGCCGATGTCGAAGACGCGATTGAAACCGCCATTGGAGGAAAGAATCTGACCACAACCATTGAAGGGCGGCAACGCTTTCCGGTGCGGGTTCGCTATGCGCGCGATTTCCGCGAGAACCCACAGCAACTGGACGAGGTTCTTGTGATGGGAAGCGGCGGCGCACAGGTGCCGCTCAGCAAAGTGGTCACGATGAAAACAACCATGGGGCCGTCGATGATCACGAGCGAAAACGGTCTGCTGCGCGGAGCGGTGCTGTTGAATGTGCGCGGCCGCGACGTGGGAGGATTTGTCGATCAGGCTCAGCGCGTAGTGGCCGAACGGGTAAAGATGCCGCCGGGATATTACATCGAGTGGAGCGGCCAATATGAAAACCAGATCAGCGCGCGGAAGCGCCTGGAGCTGGTAATTCCTATTGTGCTGCTGGTCATTTTTGTCCTGCTCTATCGCACCTATCACTCAGCCAGGGAAGCTGCACACGTTCTGCTGGCGGTACCCTTTGCGCTGAGTGGCGGCATTTTCCTCGTCAAGATTCTTGGGCTCAANNTGATCGTGACCCCAGTCATCTTCACGTGGCTGCGCGAACGCGATTTGCAACGGGAGCAAGCGAAATAGGAGCGCACAAATATGTGATGGGTTCCAGAGTATTTATTCGCTACGCAATCTATGGGCGCCGCGAGTGACAAACAGGATTTGAAGCGACGGTCATTTCCAGCCAGTCCGGCATGGCCCAGATCGTTCCAGCAATCTTTCATTTTGCGGAGCGAACTTTCGTGGCCTCATTGCTCCT
>PMXH01000188.1 GCA_003165855.1 Acidobacteriaceae bacterium
TGGAGTTCCTGGTACAACCAGCCGACGGCCCAGATTTATCACGTCGCAGTGACCACTACCTTTCCGTATTGGGTTTGTGGAGGCCAACAGGAGAGCGGTTCCGTCTGCATCGCAAGCCGCGGCAACGACGGCGCGATCACCTACCGCGAGTGGCATCCCGTCGGCGCGATCGAATATGGTTACGTCACACCCGATCCGCTCGACCCTGACATCATTTACGGCGGCGGCAGAAGCGAGGTCTCCAAGTTTCACTGGTTCACCGGGCAGGTGCAGAACATCACCCCGATCCCGCTGCGCACCGCGAAATACCGAACCGACCGCACCGAGCCCTTGCTGTTCTCGCCCCTCGACCCGCACGTTCTATATTTCGCCAGCAACGTGCTCTTCAAAACCACCAACGGCGGAAACTCTTGGCAGACCATCAGTTCCGATCTCACTCGCGAGAATCCCGGCGTTCCGTCTAGCGTAGGCACTCTCGTCCCCAAGGGCGCCGACCAGCAGCGTGGCGTCATCTACGCGCTTGCTCCTTCGTTCAAGAACATTAATACGCTCTGGGCGGGCACCGACGACGGTCTGATTTGGCGGACTCGCGACGGCGGCACGAAGTGGAACGACATTACTCCGCCGGCTCTGACGCCCTGGAGCAAGGTCACCCAGATCAGTGCCTCGCACTTCGATGACGATACCGCCTACGCCTCGGTGAGCCGATTCCGCATCAACGATGAGCAGCCATACATTTACCGCACTCACGATGGCGGCAAGTCCTGGACGCTGATTACGGCTGGCCTTCCCGGCCTCGGCCCCGTAGACACCGTTCGCGAAGATCCCGTCCGCAAAGGCCTGCTCTTTGCTGGCACCGAGAACTCAGTCTGGGTCTCGTTCGACGACGGCGACCGCTGGCAATCTTTGCAGCTGAATCTGCCGCACACTTCCATGCGCGATCTCTGGATTCACGACAACGATCTCATCGTAGCCACGCACGGCCGCTCATTCTGGATTCTGGATGACATCGCTCCGCTGCGCGAAGCAACCGATTCGATCGCCGCCGCCGCCGCGCATCTCTTCACTCCTGCCCCCGCCTACCGCATGCAACGTGATACCTACACCGACACGCCGCTCCCGCCCGACGAGCCCGCCGCCGCTAATCCTCCCGACGGCGTGGTCATTGATTACTATCTGGCTCACGCCGCCTCCGCTCCCATCACTCTCGAAATCCTCGACGCTCACGGCCAACTCGTTCGCAAGTATTCCAGCGCGGACAAGCCCGATGTCAGCGAGACTGACCTGAAGAAACAACTCATTCCCCTTTACTGGCTGCGTCCTTTCCATCCTCTGCCCTCTGATGCCGGCATGCACCGCTGGGTTTGGGATCTGCACCATCCCACGCCCGATTCCACACGCCACGACTATCCCATCTCCGCAATTCCAGGGGATACACCGCGTTACCCGCTCGGTCCGACGGCTTTGCCTGGCTCGTATACCGCGCGGCTCACCGCAAACGGAAAAACTTATACCGCGCCCTTCGTGGTGAAGGTGGACCCTCGCGTAAAGATCTCGGCAGTCAGCCTGGAGAAGAAGTTCCAGTTTGAATTTCGCCTCGCCTCCCTCCTTAGTGAGACTTCACAGGCAGTACTGCAAGCCGGATCGATTCGCGAGCCCTTACAGAAACTGAGCCAGCAAGCCACCGGCCCGATCCACGATTCCGTTCAGGCTTTCCAGAATAAACTCGCGGCAGTTCTTGGGGCGTCGGCCGGGCTCTTCGCGCAACCTTCCGGCGAAGTCACTCTCACGCGAGTAAACGGACAGGTTGCCGTGCTATATGGCCAGGTGTGGCAGGTCGATGCGGAGCCAACCGCTTCGCAGTCGGAAGCCATCGCAGCCACAGAACACGACGCATTGGAGGCAATTAAACGGTGGGATGCTCTCAAGACGACAGACCTTCCAGCGCTCAACCGCGCCCTCAGCGAGGCAAACCTGCCGGCGGTACGGATTGAAATAGATCTGCACAAAGAAGATGCGGTTATGGATGAAGAATAGGCACAGCTCGTTCCTCTTCAGTCAGAGGATTTGCTCTGTGGACGAAAGTTAGCAAGCTCTTCTTGTCGTTGGCGAGTCGTGTGCAAGATCTTGCAAACCCTCCTCTTCGCGCAAAATTAATTTGTCAAATCTTTGCACCAGCAGATCAGAATTCCCGCAACCGAGTTATAATCCGTCGGCCTTGAGATTCCAGGCCGAAGCTCAAGCTGCTACCCTCTGCGGCGTTGCACTGTGGGGAACACCGCATCAGCGTTCACGTTGAGATAAATCAAAATAACGAGAGGAAACAAATGAAGCTTTTCCGTACGCTCGCAATCGCGCTTCTGACTCTACTGGCGTGGTCGGGGATCGCCAGCTCCCAGGAACCCCTTACTTCAAAATGGACGAAGCTCACAAACCAGCCAACTTGGTTCACCGACACCGCGCTCTTGCTGACCGACGGAACCGTCATGATGCATGAGTACAACAGCAACGCCTGGTGGCAGCTCACTCCCGATATCACAGGAAATTATGTGAATGGCACTTGGACCCAGCTGGCCTCGATGAAGTCGGGGTACGCGCCGCTCTACTTTGCCTCCGCCATACTGCCCGACGGCCGCGTTCTCGTCGAGGGCGGAGAGTACAACAACCTCCAACAGGACGAAACCAACATGGGAGCGATCTACGATCCCGTCGCCAATGCGTGGACCGCCGTCAACCCACCTAGCGGGTGGACTACGATCGGCGATTCCCCGGCGATCGTCCTGCCCGACGGAACATTCATGATGGGCCAAGGAGGACAGCCCTCTGAGAAACAGGTGCTATTCGATGCCACTACCCTGACTTGGACAGCTGTCACGGGCAGTGGAAAGGCCGACGGTTTCTCCGAGGAAGGCTTTGCTCTTCTGCCCGACGGCAACGTGCTCACGGTTGATACCGAAGACGGAACCAACTCCGAAGTCTATAACCCGTCGACTCAAAAGTGGACGAGTGCGGGTAGTACGATCGTCACGCTGCCCAACAGTGGCGGCCTGGGCATCGTCCCGGAAATGGGCCCGCTCATGCAGCGTCCTGATGGCAGTGTGGTTGCCTTCGGCGCAACCACTCACACCTCCATCTACAGCACATCAACCGGTACCTGGACCGCCGGCCCTAACTTCCCCAACTCCAACGATATAGCCGACGGTAACGCGACCATCCTTCCCGACGGCAACATCCTCGTCTACACCAGCCCTGGCGTCTTCAGCGGCACCGGCAGCTTCTATGAATTCAGTTTCCCCGGAAACACATTCATAGCAGCTCCGTCGACTGCAGACGGCGCGAAGCTGGAATCATGGGACGCTCGGCAGTTGCTACTACCGACCGGACAAGTGATGTGGATGGCTTCCAGCGGCAACCAGCCCGTCGTTCATGATGTCGAGATCTATACGTCCAAGGGCACTGTCAACGCCGCCTGGGCGCCCGCCATCACTTCGGTGCCCCGCAGCCTGGCCCCGGGCGGAACCTACACCATCTCCGGTACGCAGTTCAACGGTCTCTCCGCTGGCACCACCTACGGAGACGATTCCCAGATGGCCACCAGCTATCCGCTGGTTCGCATTGTTAACTCAGCCACCAAACACGTGTTCTATGCCCGCACGTCTAATTTCAGCACCATGGGCATCGCCACCGGCAGCACTGTCGTTTCCGCCACCTTCGTGGTTCCCACAACTATCGAAACTGGTGCGAGCGCAATCGTTGTCGTCGCCAACGGAATTCCCTCCAAGGCAAGACCGGTTACGATCGAGTAAGGATTCGCGCCGTCCACCTCGAGTGCCGGCGTGGCTCTGAATTCCAAAACTCTACCGCGCCGTGATTCGTACCATCGGATCACGGCGCCTTTTTTCTTGTTCCTTAGCTCTCCAACTGCCGGTATGGATTGACCATCAAAGTCTCACCTCCGCAATCTCACTTCGCTCCTGCCGATTACAACCCTTCCACCACGCTCTGCAGTTCCCTTGCGATCTGCTCGGGATCGCTGCCCGCCGGAAACCTCATTGGCTGGCCGATTCGCACACCTATCTTCCTCGGCGGCGCAAACCGCTTGCCCGCTTGCTTCACTTCAAACAACCCCACAATCCGCATGGGCAGTACAGGAATCCCGAGATTGTTCGCCAGCAACCCGATCCCCGCGCGAAACGGATTCGTCTTGCCATCTACCGTGTGTCGTCCCTCGGGAAACACCAGCACGCTGTATCCACAGTCCACCGCCTCACCAGCGTAAGCGAAACTCTGCCGGAAGCCAGCCTCGCGCGGCAACGGAAACAGATTGAGGAGAGAAACTCCCAGCAACCATTTCGTGTAATCGTGGATTTTGCCGAACAAACCTCTACTCGCCGGCGGTGTGTGCAACGACTCCAAAGCTTCTCCCCGAGTTGCAATCACAATCCGAATCCGCAGCCGCGCTGGTAAGGCCCCCTGCACGAACGCGAAATCCACATCTGAAATATGATTGCAGACCACCAGCAGCGGCCCGCTCCAGCCTCGTAAGTTTTCCCGCCCCTCGATCCGCGGCCAGCCCAGCACCATCATGGCCGGTTGCATCAACAGGTAATGAGCCAACCATCGCAACCACGTCACCGGCCACCGCAATACCCATCGCGGATAGTGATACTCGGCCCGCGGCCGCGCTTCACCGCTTAGCATCCGTTCGACATCGCCCAGCGTACGCGCCGCACTGAACCGCGTCTCGCTCAGATCTATTTGATATCGATCCTCGAGTGCGCTGATCAGCTCCACGCGATCCAGCGAACTGAGGCCGATCTCTGCGTCGAGCGCTGCGTCACCTTTCAGCCCCTTCACGCTTCGCCCCGTGATCCGGCCAATCAACTCCATCACTGGATTCGCACTCGCAAGATCCTCGCCTCCGGTCTGCAGAATCCGTCTGGCCGCAAATTCCGTAATCAAATTCCTCCGCGGCTTCTGCGTACTCGTACGCGGGAAGTCTTCCTGCGGCCACTCGATCCACATCCGCATGCGCTGAAATTCCGCCAGCGATTGGTTCGCGCGCTCGACCACTCCTGCAACCCTGGCATCGCCCCGCAAAATCACCACCGCGCACGGCTCCGCATTCCCTCCCCGTTCCATTCCCACCACCACGCAATCTTTCACTTCCGGCTGCCGTCGCAGCGCCGCCTCCAAGTCTTCCGGATAGATATTCAATCCACCCGGTGTGACGATCACTTCTTTCTTGCGCCCCTTGAAATATAGGTTCCCGGCCTCATCCAGCGCGCCCACGTCTCCGGTGCGGTACCACCCGTCCTTATCTGTAACCTCGCCAGCCGCTCGGCCCTGCCCACTCTTATTCCAATACCCCGCCGCCACGCCGCCACCACGGATCAAGATCTCCCCATCTTCCGCCAGCTTCACTTCCCGCCCCGGCAGCACTTTCCCAATCGACCCTTTTCCCAACCTGAATGGATGATTCACGCTAACCAGCGACGTCGTCTCCGTCAGCCCATATCCCTGGATCGCGGCATAGCCCAGCCGATCCCAGAATTTTTCCGTCTCCGCATCCAGCGCCGCCCCTCCGCAAATAAACGCCCAGAACTTCCAGCCAAACTGTCGGCGAATCCCGCGGAAGATCCACCACCGGTGTAGAAAGTGCTTTCCTTCTGACGAGAGGAACCGCCGCCGAAAGTCCTCGATCTTCCCGCCATCTTCGAGATCGCGCGCGATCTTCTGCTTCAAAGACTGCAAAACTCTCGGCACCGTCACCAACACCGAAACCCGCTCCCGTCGAATCGTGCTCACAATCTCCGAAGGCTTCAACTCCTCCTGAAAAATCACAGTCCCACCCAGCAGCGGAGGCAGAAACATCCCCAGAAACTGCCCAAACACATGGCTCAGCGGCAGCAAATTCAAGAACCGTACCGGATGCACCCAGCGCTCATACTTCAAATAAGCTTGCATCTCCCGCTCCAGCGGCTCGATGTTCGCCAGCACATTCCCATGCGTGATGACGACACCCTTGGGCTCGGCGGTAGTGCCGGAAGTAAATACAATCTGCAGGATGTCATCGCGCCCAGTCGCCACCTGCGAATCCGACCGTAGCGCCGGCGTCCCGCCGGCAATTCCCGACAAATCTTCCAGACCGACGTAAGGCACCGCAGCCGCACCAAACTCCGCCGCATGCCTCCGGGAACAAACCCAAAGCCAAGCCTCAACCTGCCCCGCAACCCGCCCAGCAAACTCCGCGGAAGCCCCATCATCCATAGGCACGACAACCACGCCGCGCAAAGCGCATCCAAAAAACGCCGCCACCCACTCCGCCGAATTCTCCCCCCAAAGCATCACCCGCTCGCCCTTGCCAATCCCGCGGGACTCCAAGTCACCGGCGAACTGCAACGCCATCTCCAAGACCTGCCCATAAGTGAACCACTCCATCCGGTATCCACACCGCTGCCCATAAGCGCGCTCCTCGCGGTGCGCCCGAAAGTTCGCCAGGAAAAGCTCTGCTAAAGATTCAGCCATGGAGTGAAGAGGCAGCAGGGAACAAACCGCTGCCCCTAGGCAAGTCTAGTAGCAGCAGGGAAACAATCGCATATTCGGAGTGATAATCGGTTCAGCATGTGCGCCTAAAAGCATGTGAGGGTAAGCTGTTTGCACCATCTGGCCGAACCGGTTAACCTGAGGCACTACATTTACGATGTCTGACAATTCCACGGATGGCATCAGTGAACAATCTGCGTTGCGGAATGATTTTCGTCCTGGCGATGCTTCAAACGTCAGGACAGGCTGGCACTTTCCCGTCTGCCGCCCTGAAGCCGGGCGCTCCGAGTTTGGCGGCGCCCCACGACATGAAGAGCCTGGTCACTGCACTTACCGGCTCGTGGCTAATTCACCTCAGTTTTCCTCGCAGCCCTCAAATGCCGAACGGCGGCGAAGGAGACGGAGAAGAAGTATGGCGCGCCGGACCCGGCGCGAATTCCCTTATTGAGGACTATCACTCCGTGGGGGCTGACGGAGACCTATCGGGATTAGCAATATTGCGGCCGGCTACAAATGGAAAGGGCCTTCAGGTGCTATGGTGCGACAATGCGCTTTCTTCCGGCTGCCGTACTTTGAACGATAACGCCGATTGGAAGGATGGCGGACTCGTTCTTTCCGATGAGCGATACGAGGACGGCAAAAAGCATTTGACCCAGGAAATCTTTACTTTCGATACCCCTGATTCTTTCACGCAGACTCTCTCGGAAGGCGAGTCGGCCGCTAATCTAAAGCCATTTCTTACAATTAGCGCAACGAGAAGGAGGCCGAAGGTGAAGTGAGGGTGGCCGTGGATTGTTTGGAGAAACATCGCCAGCACGCCATGCAATAACGGATGCCCCAGGGGTTTTCACTCTCTCCCCACCCCCAGCGCAT
>PMXH01000003.1 GCA_003165855.1 Acidobacteriaceae bacterium
CGGTAAGCTGGACACGTAACTACGACCGCCTGAGCTCCGACATCTTCGACGTTCAGGAAGATATCGCGCGCTCGATCGTTAAGTCGCTAGGCGGCGAACTTATTCGGTCTTCAACGGATTTTGCGTTCCATACTCCGACCGACAATCTTGATGCATGGGGGCTGTTGCGGAAGGCGTATCACATATGGAATTACGAATTCAGCGTTGAAGGGGTTCGCACCGCTATTGCGATGTGCCGGCGTGCCGTGGCTCTTGATCCTGACTATTCAAAGGCGTTGGCAAGCCTTTCCTTGTATTTGATCCAAAGTGTCATCCACTCGATCTCCCCGACTCCCGAGGCAGATACTGAAGAATCGCTGAAGACCGCGAATCGCGCTATTGAACTGGCTCCGCAGGACGTGGAAGTTCTTGCGCCAACTTCGATCGTCCTCCTCCACACAGGGTATGCAGAACGGGCAACGTCGCTCCTTCGGCGTGCGACTCGCATCGCCCCTTACGACCTCGTTTCCTGGGGCTATCTCGGCCTGATCCTGGGCGCCTGCGGAGGACCCGCGGAGATGAAAGAAAGTTCGATGATTCTCAAGCGCCTCTTAGCCGATGCCCCGGATCATCCGTCCCTGGCGTACTGGCATCAGTTCCTTGCAATCACCTCGCTGCGAATCGAGGAGTTCGATATTGCCGTCGAAAGTGCTCGGCGTGCTGTCGAATTGCAGCCTGGGTTCGTGCACAATCACATCTTCCTGAGCGAAGCGCTGTGCCGTACCGGCAGGACGGAGGAGGCACGTCAGGTGCTCGCCACAGTACGGTCCTACAATCCTGGGTTCACCATCTCTTTCTTCGAACAGTTTGCCTTAGTGAGTTGCGGCAAGAAGGAACACGTCGAACAGCTCTGCGCCCAAACGCGAGCTCTAGGAATTCTCTAGCAGTCGAAGTCAAGCTGCGTTGGGCCGAACACATCCTGGAGAAGACTCTCATGTCGTTCCGTACTTCTGACTTCACCGAAATCGTGTCGGGGCTTGGATACCCGGAGAGCCCGTTATGGCTGTCCGACGGAAGTCTCGCCGTCGTCGACATCAAGGCAAAGACGCTTCTCCGTTTCCGACCCGATGCGAAAGGGTCGTATCAACTGGAAGACACGATCGATCTGAACGATCCGAGCGGAAAGCTGGATTCGGGTCCAAACGGCGCGGCCTTGGGACCCGACGGGTGCGTCTACATCTGCAATAACGGAGGCAAGCAATTCCTCCAGATGAACTTGCCCGGAAAAGGAACCAGCCACACGCTGAACATAGTTATGGGGGCTTCCAGCAAATACGCCGGCGGCTATATTCAGCGCGTACATCTCGACACCCGGGAAGTTGAGATCTGGTGCGCACCGGATTCCGTTCAGCCTGCGAGTTCGAACGGCACGGCTCAAAGGATCAGTTCACCGGACGACATCATCTTCGATTCGCAGGGCGGCTTCTGGTTTACCGATTGGGGAAATGCCACGGAGCAATCCCGAGAAATCACAGCGGTTTACTACGTGCCGAAAGGCAGTCGCACACCGAAAGCTGTCATCCCGGAACGTTCCGCGCCCAATGGCATCGGATTATCGCCGGCAGGGGACAAGCTGTATGTCTCGGAGACGTATAACAGGTGGGTAGTGTACTGGGATCTCTCCGGTCCGGGCGAGATCAAGTCCCAACCTCCGATCGACGACGGCTCGCGCATCCTGAGTGGAGCGATTTACAAGGCGGGCATACTCGACTCGCTCCGGCTCGATGAAGAAGGAAACGTCTATGTTGCCACCATGTTGCCGGAAGGAAATAATCCACTTGTGCCAGGTGGCATAGCGGTAATTTCCCCAGCGGGCGAGACTCTCGAATTTATCGAACTTCCCAAAGACTTTCCAGAGCCGCTTCCTTCCAACATCTGTTTCGGAGGCGCGGACCGGAAAACAGCTTTCATCACTTGCGGAGGGACGGGCCGCATTCTTAGTTGCCAAATGCGGATCCCCGGATTGCCTCCCGCGTTCACACACTAGGTTGAATCGACATTCAGCTTTTTGGAAACGCAGCGGGGTGCGTGTCATCCTGAGCGTAGTCGAAGGANNCATTTCAATCCCCGGTTTCGTGTTTCCAGCAATTCTTCCATTGGTTTCGGTGGCGAGACGCTTTTGGCGCTGGCTTGTTGCCATGGGGCTCGCGATTTACTCCATGCTCCGCAGGGCAGGCGCCTTCCTCATCCGCCCCGCAGTTCTTCGAAATGCCGCAATCGTCATCCTGATTCTTGTTGTGCTCTATTGCGGAGGTTTTTACTGGATCGAGCAGCAGGCGCCCAAGCCGCTTCCGGTGGATCAGTTCGTATTCCAGGAGCAGGGCTGGGGATTGAGTGGAACCAGTGAAGACCGATTGCGTTTCTACTACACCCCTCAAGGAGCATTCGTAAAAAATATCCATTACGACTGGTTCGTCAATCTCGAACGCCCATGGAAAACGGACCGATTCAGCGACTCCCAATACATGCGAGGCTACGGGTTTATCGTGGACCGGCAAAGTACCGACAAGAATCCAGACACCCTGCCGATTGGATTTGCGAAGTCGTGGGACACACGGTCCGCCACCATGATGCTGGACCTGACCTGCGCCGCCTGCCACACCGGGGAACTGCAGGTGGTCAAGAACAACAAACGCATTGCCGTTCGTATTGACGGCGGCCAGGCGATGCATGACGTTACCTCCACCAAGCCAGGCAGCTTCGGCGTGGATGTGATGGCCTCCATGGTTGCGACCGAATTGAATCCGTTCAAGTGGCATCGCTTTGCACACAATGTTCTGCGCGATCAATATAACCTCAGCGAAGATTTGCGCCTGCGTCGCGATGTGGGCGTGGTGATTTACGATTTGGCCGCGCAGACACTGCTCGAGANNCTATCCCGAAGAGGAGGGGTACGGTCGCACGGATGCGCTGGGGCGCATTGCGAACAATGTTTTCGCCACAAACCTCGTCTCCAAGAATTATCACGTCGCAAATGCGCCCGTTAGTTATCCCCCTCTTTGGGACATTTGGAAATTCGACTGGGTTCAGTACACCGCTTCGGTGGCACAACCATTGGCGCGCAACATTGGGCAATCGCTCGGCACCGGCGCGCAGTATGACCTGGTAGACGCATACGACAAACCCATCGATTCCTCAGTGGATTTCCATACGTCTGCGCGGATTGCTAGCCTGGTCAAGATCGAGGAGGCGTTGCGATCGCTGCGGCCGCCGCAATGGAACGAGGAACTCTTCGGCAGCAGGAACGATGGCCGCTACAACGAGGGCAGGGCTCTATTCAAACAGCTTTGCTATCGCTGCCACGGAGTTGTCTATGCGTCAGAGGCCCAGAGGGCGATGGAAGCGCCACTCAAAGAGAGGGTGGATCACTGGCGCCTAAGGACAATTCCGATTCAGGTGATCGGCACCGACCCGACCTCCGCCTACAACTTCTTCAGCAATCGATACGACCTGAATGCAATGCACCTCAATCCGGAAGAGATCCGCGGAATCTTGAGCGAATATTATCGGAAGCGCTTCTTGCGCAAGCAGGTATTCGACGACCGCAGAAAAATGGGCATTCACTGCCAGGATGTGACCAAGAACTTCAAGAGTGCATCGGACTTTCTGGATAGCCTCAAAGGGCCTGGGCAATCGAGCGCGATCGACACGTCGGCAGAAGACGGACAGACGGCTGACGACAAGGCGGCAATGCTGTCTGCTACCGCACAGGCCTGTTTCTCCCATGGTTCGCTGCAACCTGAAAATGTCTATGCCGATCAAAAGCTTGCCTCCATGGACCTATCGAGTGTGTCGAACGGGGAAGGCCTGAACTACATCATCGCCCTCATCCGCAATCGCGCATACATTGATATGGATGTTGAAGATAAATACTGCGATGCCACGCTGGAGGCCATTCAGCGCGCTGCGGATAGGTCCAACCC
>PMXH01000352.1 GCA_003165855.1 Acidobacteriaceae bacterium
CCGGGCCTCTGGCTGCAGCGCATCACCACGCAGCCGCCGTCCGACGAAATGGCCCAATGCGCCATCACCGCCCTCGACCACGCCATGGCCCTCGAAAAAGAGCGCGGCGGCGAACTGGTGATTGCCTAGGAAAGCGTCGTTGGCCGTCCGTCGTTGGTCGGTGGCCCTCCGCTCCGGTCATCCGTCACATACAGCCGCAGGATGGTGCGCTAAGAGTAATTCCGGAGGTGTGGCATGGCAGCATCATCTTTTCGGGATCTAAGGGTCTGGCAAGAAGCGATGAAACTGACAACAGAGATCTACAAGAGTACATCGGCCTTTCCGAAGCACGAGCTGTACGGATTAAGTCAGCAGATTCGCCGTGCGGCGGTATCCGTCCCCAGCAACATCGCAGAAGGCAAGGGGCACCGCTCCGACAAAGAGTTCGTGCATTTCCTGCTGCACGCACGGGGATCACTTTTGGAGCTTGAAACTCAGTTATTGATCTCTGAGGAATTACAATATGTCCGGAAAGAAGAGGCGCAACGCCTATTGACATTGGCCGAGGGGGTGGGCCGTGCCTTGAGCGGTCTGATCAACTCGATGCGCGAGAAAGCCGCATGAAGCGAAAAGCCAACGACCAACGACTAACGACCAACGACGATTTTCATGTTTGACCGCCTAAACCAAATCGAAGCCCGCTACGAAGAGCTGACCAGCGCTCTCGCCTCGCCCGATATTGTCAACGACTCTTCCCGCTACCAGAAAACCGCCAAAGCGCACAGCGAAATTGCGCCTATCGTCGAGAAATATCGAGAGTACAAAGATCTAACAAAAGGCATAGCTGATAGCCGCGCTATGCTCGCCGACGAAAAAGATCCTGAGATGCGCGCCTACGCGCAGGAAGAACTCAGCCAGCTGGAGCCGCGCGTCGCTGCCATCGAAGAAGAACTGAAAGTCCTGCTGCTGCCCAAAGATCCCAACGACGAGAAGAACATCATCCTCGAAATCCGCGCCGGTACCGGCGGAGACGAAGCCACTCTCTTCGCCGCCGAAATCTTCCGCATGTACACCCGCTACGCCGAAACCCAGCGCTGGAAGGTTGAAGTGCTCTCGTCCTCGGAGTCGTCGGCCGGCGGCCTGAAAGAAGTCATCGCCATCATCGAAGGCAATCGCGTGTTTTCCCAGCTCAAATACGAAAGCGGCGTGCATCGCGTGCAGCGCGTGCCTGCCACCGAGCAGCAGGGACGCGTCCACACCTCCGCCGTCACCGTCGCCGTACTGCCCGAAGCCGAAGATGTCGATGTCAAAATCGAAGCCAAAGACCTGCGCATTGACACCTTCTGCTCCTCCGGTCCGGGCGGCCAGTCCGTGAACACCACCTACTCTGCCGTCCGCATCACGCACATTCCCACCAACACGGTCGTCAGTTGCCAGGATGAGAAGTCGCAGATCAAGAACCGCGAAAAAGGTATGCGCGTGCTGCGCTCCCGCCTCTACGAAATCGAAATGGAGAAACAACAGTCGGCTCTGGCCAAAGAGCGTAAGGCTATGGTCGGTTCCGGCGACCGCAGCGAGAAGATCCGTACCTATAACTTCCCGCAAAANNCGCCTCACCGACCACCGCATCGGATTCACCGTCCACCAGCTCGAACAAGTAATGGACGGCAAACTCCAGCCCCTGATCGAGGCTCTCACCACGCACTATCAGGCGGAGAAGCTGAAGCAGGAAGCCACCACCGCAGTCTGAATGACTCATGTAGGGACAGCCGCCTCAGCCTGCCCTGAGCGGAGCCGAAGGGGCTGTCCAGCCAGGGCGAAGCCCGGCCGAGGAGAATCTCATGCCCGATCTTGACGCGACTCTTTCTTCGGTCCTCGCCGACCGCTACACCGCCAACGCCGCCCGCATCCGCGAACTCTCCGCGCCCCTGACCAACGCCCAGTTCTGGCAAAAGCCATTCCCCTACGGCAACAGCTTCGGCCACCTCGTCCTGCACCTCACCGGCAACCTGAATTACTACATCGGCGCGCAGATCGCGCAGACCGGCTACGTTCGCGACCGCCCGCGCGAATTCAATGACCCAACCCCTCCATCCAAAGACGAGGCCCTCAAACGCTTCGACGACGCGGGCGCAATGGTTCTGCAAACCGTGCGAACGCAGTCAACTGAAGATTGGTCGGCGGACTACTCAGGAGTTGGCACCGATGCCGCCAATCGCCTCGCCATGGTGGTACAGTGCGCCGCGCACATGCAGCACCACATCGGCCAAATGATCTACCTCAGATACGAATTTGCCCGCCAGAAATGAACCGTATGGGAGTGGGCGACACGCTCGCTCAGTTTTGGCAGTCTGCTGAGCCGTTTCGATTTTGGGTGGCGCAGCGCTTCAGCGCTGCGATCAGTCCCTCCGTTTTGAAAAGCGCGCGGCCTTCAGCCGCTGCAGAACCTGCCTTTCGCTCGCGGTACCACAACTTGTGTGGGGAAACGCCCTGGCTGTCCGGCGGCCCAGGTGTATCGGGCCGCAGCAGTTTCCGCCACGACCCGCCGGGCGGCCGCGCCATGCCCTGGCCGTGGGGACGACGACACAAAACGCACCACCACATCCCAGCCCCGACAGGGGCGGCATACGATAGCCCCGGACGTAAGTCCGGGGTAAGCCCAAAAAATAGGAACCAAGTCCCGTAGGGACGACAGAAGTTCTCTTCTAGGGCTTGGTCTCCTCGCCCGATTTTGGGTGGCGCAGCGCTCCCAGCCCCGATAGAACGTTTTCGAAAGTCCGCGGCCTCAGCCGGGCCATAGCCTTGAGATCGTCTCCAAAAAGCTCTACCCTGTGATCCTCCGCGTCCTCTGTGTTAACGATTCTTCTACAAAATATACCTCGACAAATCCTGATCCTTAACAATATCGGTCAACATCTTCCGCACATAATCGGCGTCGATAGTCACATGCTCCCCTTTTTTCTCCGGAGCATCAAAGCTCAACTCATCCAGCACCCGCTCCATGATGGTGTGCAGCCGCCGCGCTCCAATATTCTCCGTGCTCTCGTTCACCCGAAACGCGAAGTGCGCAATCTCCGACAAAGCCTCCGGAGTAAATTCCAGCTTCACCCCTTCAGTTTCCAGCAACGCCGTGTACTGCTTCACCAAAGAAGATTTCGGCTCCGTGAGAATCCGCACAAAATCTTCCATGGTCAGGGACTGCAACTCCACCCGAATCGGAAACCGCCCCTGCAACTCCGGAATCAGATCGCTCGGCTTCGAAACATGAAACGCTCCGGCAGCGATAAATAAAATGTGATCCGTGCGCACCATCCCATAGCGCGTGTTCACCGTAGTACCTTCGACAATCGGAAGAATGTCGCGCTGCACGCCCTCCCGCGAAACATCGGGACCATGCCCGCCCTCGCGCCCCGCAATCTTGTCAATCTCATCCAGAAACACAATCCCCGAGTTCTCCACCCGATCGATCGCCATCCGCGTAACCTGATCCATATCGATCAGCCGCTGCTCTTCTTCCTGAATCAGATACTCGAAAGCCTCGTTCACCTTCATCTTCCGCTTCTTGGTCCGCTGCCCGAAGATGCTCGGCAGCATGTCCTTGATATTGATGTCCATCTCCTCGACGCCCTGGTTCGTCATAATTTCAAAAGATGGAAAATTCCGCTCCCGCACGTCAATCTCAACCTGCCGCTCGTCGAGCTTCCCCTCGCGCAGTTGCTGACGCAACTTCTCCCGCGTCCGCGAAGAAGATTCAGTCAGCGCTGTGCTGCCATCGATCACCACTCCGCCCGCGGTAGTAGGCTCCGCCGGCCGCGCCGGTGGCGTCGGCGGCAGCAGAATATCCAGCAGCCGCTCCTCCGCATTCAACTCCGCCTTGTCGGCAACATCCTCCAACTTCTCTTCTCGTACATTATCGATGGCAATCTCCACCAGATCCCTCACCATCGACTCCACATCCCGCCCCACATACCCCACCTCGGTAAACTTCGAAGCCTCCACCTTCAAAAACGGAGAATTCGCCAGCTTCGCCAACCTCCGCGCAATCTCCGTCTTCCCCACCCCCGTCGGCCCTATCATGATTATGTTCTTGGGAATAATTTCTTCGGCCAGGTCGGGGGTTAGCTTTTGGCGGCGCATGCGGTTGCGCAGGGCGATGGCCACGGCGCGTTTGGCGTCCTTTTGGCCGATGACGTGTTTGTCGAGTTCGACGACGATTTCGCGGGGAGTAAGTTCGTCGAGGGCGAGTTGTTCTTCTTCGGAGCTGCTGGGTAAGTAGATGGCCATAGTAAGCTCTGACTTCCGACTTCCGACGTTAGACCTCGGCTTTGTCTTGCTGAGGTCTGAGGTCCGGCGTCTGAAGTCTAAAGTTCTTCAATTGTTACCACGTCATTGGTATAGATGCACATTTTGCCGGCGATCTTCATGGCTTCTTCGGCGATCTGGCGGGCGGTTAGCTGGGTGTGACGGGACAGGGCTTCGGCGGCGGCCTGCGCGTAGGGGCCTCCGCTGCCGATGGCTGCTACACCGCTATCGGGCTCGATCACGTCGCCCTGTCCGCTGAGAAGGAACGTTTGTTCTTTGTCGCAGACCAGCAGCAAGGCTTCCAGGTGGCGGAGGAACTTGTCGGTGCGCCAATCCTTGGCGAGTTCGACGGCGCCGCGTCCGAGGTTGCCATGGTACTGCTCGAGTTTCGATTCGAAGCGGCTGAACAGGGTGAAGGCGTCGGCGGTGGAACCGGCGAATCCGGCGAGGATTTTGTCGTTGTAGAGGCGGCGAATCTTCTTGGCCGTATGTTTGATGACGGACTCGCCGAGCGTAACCTGTCCGTCGCCGGCAAGTACCACGCTGCCGTTGCGGCGGATGGAGAGAACTGTGGTGGAACGGATCAGTCGCTTCGTGGACATGGGCGCAATTCTTGATTATAGCAGCGTGGAAGGTGCCGCTAGCGTGGTGACAGCGAGTGGGGAATGGTGCGGCGCTTCGCCGACGGCCGAGCGGGCGAGTCGCCCGCTCCCACACGACACCGCGAAAAGTTGTCAAGAGGCAAGAACGACCTTGGCGGGGTTAAGTTGTTCACAACATTGAGCAAATAATTTGGGGAAAATGATGCATTTACCCTCTCCAATGTGATATAATGTAAACATAGAGTAAAACTTTAGGAAAAACGAGGCGCGGCCCATGGGCCGCGCCTTTTCTTTTGGGGCTAGGATTTCCCCGGAAATCCCGCCGCCCTTCAGTCAGGAGTGGGATGGACGAATTCAAGGTTTTCAAGAATTTCAAGGAGCGCGGCGAGTGGGTCGAACTCCGCTTCATGGCCGAAGCCCTGCGCCACGGCTTCAAAGTCCTCAAGCCCTGGGGAGATTCCTCTCCCTTTGACGTCGCTATCCCCTTCGGCAGCCGCATCGTAAGAGTCCAGGTCAAGTCCACGTCCTGCCGCACCGGCACCGGATACTTCTGCCAGTTCAAGCCCAACTATTTGAGCGACCCCTACACCCTCGACCAACTCGACTTCTTCGCCGCCTACGTAATCATGCGGGATACTTGGTATCTAATCCCCGCCCGAGTCCTCCTCGGCGGCGAAGCCCTAAAACAAGGCCTAATGCTCTTCCCCATGCAGCCCCTAAAGAAAAATCGCTACAGCTACGAGGCGTACCGCGAAGCCTGGCCCCTACTCCGCCCCAGCAGGAAAAAATAACCCGTGTGGGACGGACACTCCCTCGGCAAGCTCAGCGCAGCCTCTGTCCGTCGCCTTTGACTTTGGTTCTTCAAACGTCAGTAATCTCTACGACCGGGGTGCCCCATTTCTCGCGTCCTTTGCGAGAAGTGGGGATTTCGCGGACGACCGGAGCCGGAGCGCCAGCGACGGTCGATTCCTGTTTTGGGAACTCTCCGAGAACACTGGATCAACCAGCAGACAGAGGCCACAGAGAACCATGATATAAACGCTTTTCTTTCGGAACCGAGGTAATCTTGGCAGAGAAGAAATATACGCCTGAAATGGTAGGGGAGATGCTTCGCGAGGCGGGGACGCTGATCATCTGTGTTTACGCCACTTTATGAACTGTTTGAGCCGCATCCGCCGCAGTGGCAGATAGTTAGCCTCGATTGCTGATCGGTGTCGCGGCATTGCTGACTGGCATCGAAGTGGAGAGAAGACGAAGATGATAACTCGACTATTGCAGTTCCTCTTGATTGCGGCCACCCTAGCTGGCTTGGTCATCTACGGTTTCATCCGCGACAAGCGAGAACACCCCTCCGCAGCCAAGCCTGAAAACGACGCCCAGGAATCTCTCCCGTTCCCGGGTTGATGCGCCCATGTGGGGCGAACACTCCTGTCCGCTGCCCTTGACGTTGCATTTCTTGCCCTTGCACCGAGGGAAGATGGAACACGAGAGCAACCGTGGAAGAGCGGCGCTTCAG
>PMXH01000378.1 GCA_003165855.1 Acidobacteriaceae bacterium
TACCGTCTGGAAGAAGAAAAGATGGCGGTGATCGTCCAGCAACTTGTAGGCACCGTGCACGGACAACGCTTCTATCCCGATTTCTCGGGCGTGGTGCGGTCGCACAATTTCTATCCCGTAGCTCCGATGACCTTCGCCGACGGAATTGCCGCGGTCGCCTTAGGACTTGGCCGCGCCGTGGTCGATGGCGGAAAGTGTTTGACCTTCTGCCCGCGCTATCCCCAGAGTCTGGTGCAATTCTCCTCGGTGGAAGACATTCTCGCGAACTCGCAGACCGAGTTCTGGGCGCTCGATCTAGACGGCATTCCCCAAGGCCGCCCCGGACATCTGCACGAGTTGCGCTTCGGCCTGGATGCGGCCGAGGCCGACGGCACTCTGCCCGCCGTCGGCTCCACGTATTCCGAAGATAACGAGGCGATCTACGACGGCGTGAGCCGGCCCGGAATCCGCATCGTCAGCTTTGCGCCCATACTCAAACACGGATTCTTCCCCCTGCCAACGATTCTCCAAACTCTGATAAAAGCCGGGGAGGACGCGCTCGGAGTTCCTGTCGAAATCGAGTTCGCCGTTCGCCTGCCGCGTCAACCCGGCGAAGCGGCGGAGTTTGGCTTCCTGCAAATCCGCCCGCTCACCCTTTCCCGCGATCACCAGGACTTGTCGGTCGGCAATATCGACCCGCAACAGTTGCTTTGCCAGAGCAGCAAGGTTCTGGGCAACGGACGCATCGAAAACCTGCACGACGTTGTCGTGGTCGATTCCCAGCGCTTCGAGCGCGGGCGCAGCCAGGAAGTGGCCAAAGCCGTGGCCCATTTTAACGGCCTGCTCAGCGCCGAGAACCGGCCGTATCTGCTAATCGGCGTCGGCCGCTGGGGATCGAACGATCCCTGGCTGGGAATTCCCGTCGAGTGGGACGAAATCTCCGGCGCCCGCGTCATTGTCGAAGCCGGCTTCCGCGATTTTCGTGTCACCCCTTCGCAGGGCAGTCATTTCTTTCAGAACCTCACCGCATTCCAGATCGGTTACTTCACGGTGAATCCCGATGCCGGCGAAGGCTCGGTGGACTGGGAATGGCTAAACCAGCAGCCTTCCGTGGACGAAGACGGATGCGTCCGCCACTTGCACTTCGATGCCCCGATACGAGTGATCATGAACAGCAGAAAAAGTCAGGGCATCATCTTCAAGCCGGAAGCGGCCTAAGGAGTGGAACCGCCCGCCTGGGCCTCGTTGTGCTTGTGGTTCATCTTGCGATGAATGTCGGGCCAGAATTCCTTGATCACGATCGTGATCGTGTCGTACCCCACCTGCGAGCCCCACACGCTAAGCGTGTTCGACAGAGTACGATCGGAGGCATTATGAACATAAATCAACATGTTCGTAGTCGGGTCGTAACGAGTCGTGATGAAGGCTCGGGGATGGTAGGTGTTGGTGGAGATTGCGGCCGACAAGGCGCTGCCAATGATTTCAGAATAGTTGAACTGCGAACGGCCGGAATCGGTGCGGGTGATGAGGATTCGACTGACCGCATAACCAGCCCGGTGCGCGAACCCACCTTCGCTGGTTTGGAAAAATCGGGGATCCTGATGCAGAAGCGATGGAAAAACCGCAGCCACCATGAAGTTTTCGATGGTTCCATCCGCAAAGGCGGAGGCATAGCGTTTCCCATAGCCTTCCCAGCCTTGGCCATAGCCGGGTTCACTGTTCTCCGCCTGGCTGATGCCCGCCAGAACTCCATACCAGGGAAACTCGATCTTATCGAAGGTGCCTCGAGCCACAACTTTGAATTTCTGGCCCGTCGTGAGCGGCGCCACTTTGCCGGCATTCTCCAGGGTCAGGAAATTCGGCAGCGCAAGGAAGAGCCTGTCGTTCGACGTTCCGGATGATGTTCCGGACGATGTCCCCGTTTTCGCTTGGCCGCTCGTGCTTTGCCCTTTCTTGTCCTGGTCTGAAGAAGCTTGGTCTGAAGAAGAATGATCTGAAGAAGAATGATCTGCAGGAGCCTGACCCGGCGCGCTCTGCGCCTTCGGATCGGAAGCGGTCTGCTGCCCCGCCGTGCCGGCAGGATTGGCTTGGGTTTGCGCGCTCGTTGCATCCGGCGTCGGCGTTTGCTGGGCGGCCGCAATCGTCGAAAGGGAACTGGCAAGTACAAAGCCAACAAGTAATCTGGGGGCGGACTTCATCGACAAGCGTTTCTCCTTAAAGGAAGCGTCTCCAGCAGCCCAGAGACGATCTTCTCATTCTACCAGCCAGCCTCCCAGTCCCTGGGCTGAGGCCCGCGGTTTTACAATCCTTTACAAGAGGACCGTTACTCCTCTGAGTCATACTGAATCAGGTTTAAGCGTGTCGTCCAGCGCAAGCCGATGCCGGGGCAAGTTACTATAGAAGCAGACATCAAACTTCATTGCGAGGAAACGCATGGCAGAACCAACTTACGAAGAACTGAAAGCCAAGTTGTCCCAACTGGAAAAAGAAGTTGAGACTAAGAAGCGCAGCGGCGACCTGATTTTCAAGGTCGGCGAAAAAGGCGGCGTCAGCGTCTACGGACTGGGCCGATTCCCGGTCACGCTCTACTACGAGCAGTGGAATCGCCTGCTCGGCGCGGCCGAGGATATCAAGAAGTTCCTCGAAGAAAATAAGTCGCGGCTGAAACTGAAGGAACAGGGCTGATAGCGGACCTCGGGCGCCGGACCTCGGACGTTAGACCAAACACCGGCCCTCAGACCTCGGACGTCAGACTAATCCACTTGAGCGCTCTCCGTCGTCGAGGCGTGAAGGCCAACCCCTGAAGTCCGGCTAGTGTCTGAAATGTGATTTCAGACATTACCGAAGTCCGAGGTCCAAGGTCCGAAGCCCGCTCTTTGCGCTATAATAAAAAGACTGTGCCCAAGTACTCCATCGTCGTCCCTCTGCACAATGAGCAGGAGAACGTTACTGACCTCTACGACCGCCTGAAAGCGGTGATGGAGACCGCCGGCGAGACTTTCGAAATCGTGCTGGTGGATGACGGCTCCAGCGACCACACCTTTGCCATGCTGCGCGAGATCGCAGCCGTCGACAGCCGCGTCACTGTGGTCAAGCTCCGCCGCAACTTCGGCCAAACCGCCGGACTGGCCGCCGGCTTCGACCATGCCCGCGGCGAGTACATCATCGCCATGGATGGCGATCTGCAACACGATCCCGCCGACATCCCGCTGTTTCTGGAGAAGATCGCGGCCGGGTACGACATTGTCAGCGGCTGGCGCAAAGTCCGCATCGACAACTTTTGGATGCGCCGCATCCCCTCCCGCGTCGCCAACTGGCTCATGGCCAAACTCAGCGGCGTCGACATTCACGACTTCGGCACCACCTTCAAAGCCTATCGCCGCGAGATCCTCGAGCAGGTCCCGCTCTATGGTGAGTTGCACAGGTTCATCCCGGCGCTGGCTTCCTGGTATGGCGCTTCCATCTGCGAAGTGCCCATCCGCAATGTGAACCGCGAGCGCGGTACTTCGCACTACGGCATCACGCGCACCTTCCGCGTGTTCTTCGATCTCATCACCATTCGCTTCCTGCTTCGCTATCTTTCTCGTCCGCTGCACTTCTTCGGGACCTTCGGCCTCCTCAGCCTGTTTGGCGGCAGTGCCGTTGTCGCTTGGCTGGGAGTGGAAAAATTCCTGCGCCACGTTCCAGTCATGGCATCGCACGGCCCACTGATGATGCTGGCGCTCGGCTTGCTTCTCGGCGGATTGAATCTTCTCGCCATCGGCCTGCTCGGCGAAATGCAGGTCCGCCACTATCACGAACCCCGCAACCGCGCTCCCTACTCCGTCGACCGCGTCCTCCGTGCGCAGAACGAAGAGCACAGCGTCTCAGAATGACGATTGTCATCCTGAGCGGCGCCGTTTTTCAGGCGTAGCGAAGAGCCTGCCCTGAGCGAAGCCGAAGGGATCTCCCGCTCAACCGGCCCAGAGCGTGAGCCAAACTGCACCACTACCTCCGATTTCGATTCGTATCCGCGCGATTCGTATCAGGGTATGGCCTTCAGGCCTACCGTTAAGTCCGCCACCGTAAAGCGCCTTTAGTCGCTGCCGCGCTCCAGCAGTTTTCCACAGAACAATTTTCACCCTTGTGACATCCAACCTTCACTTGGCCCCTGCAATTTCCTAATCTGGCAAGGTAAGGCCTGGATGTAAAGCCGCGCGATTCTAGATCAACGCCCGGCCCCCGCAACCTTCCCATGCGAGCAAGGGACAGGGGGACATCTAAATCAGGGCGTTCCAGATAAGCTACCCTGAATAGCTCAGGGCTGCCGCCCGTTGTGGGAGTGATCACTTCCAAGCTTAAAACCTGTAAGGCTGAGGAACAGGAAAATCACAAAAGAGATAGAAAGCAAAGAGGATAGAAAGCAGAGGGAGCAAGCTTAAAGAAGCTTAGCCTCGAACAGACGGCCAATAAAGAAAACCATCTGTACCAGGCGCGCCCCCAAACACGCCGCAAAAGCTGCCACTTGAAGAACGCCTTCAAGTGTTGAGGCGGTACCGTGTTCCCCGTTTCTGCTCGCTCCCCGAGGCGCAAGTTCGCAATCCTCTGTGTTCCCCTGTGCCCCCTGTGTTAGAGCGTTTTTCCTCTCCGCTCCTGTTCCCATTCTTCCTGCACAATGACCTCCGCGCCAGCGCACGTTAAACCCCGGCGTATAATGTGCCGTTCGGCTCTACTTCAAGGAGCGTTCGCCATCATGGCACAAACTACGCAATACGAACTGCAACTGGCCCGCCGCATGTCGCGCCTGGGCACCGAAACTGCTTTCGAAGTTCTGAATAAAGCCCGCGCCCTCGAGCGTCAAGGCAAGAGCATCATCCACCTCGAGATCGGTGAGCCGGATTTCGATACTCCCGCCAACGTCGTCGAAGCCGCCGTGGACGCGTTGCACAAAGGCTGGACTCACTATGGTCCTTCCGCCGGCCTGCCCGAACTGCGCCAGACCATCGCCGATTACGTCAGCCGCACTCGCGATGTGAAGGTTACCCCCGAGGAGGTAGTAGTCGTACCAGGCGGTAAGCCAATCATTTTCTTCACCATCCTTACATTAATTGATGAAGGAGATGAGGTCATCTACCCCAACCCCGGCTTCCCCATCTACGAGTCGATGATCCATTACGTCGGTGGCCGTGCCGTGCCCATCCAACTGCGCGAAGAGCGCGATTTCTCCCTCAATGTAGACGAGCTCGCGGCTCTCATCACCGACCGCACCAAACTCATCATTCTGAATTCCCCGCAGAACCCCACCGGCGGCGTGATGCAGCGAAAAGACGTCGAGCAGGTTGCCAAAGTCATCGGCGACCGCAACATCCTTGTCTTGTCGGACGAGATCTACAGCCGCCTTCTCTTTGAAGGCGAGCATTTTTCCATCATGTCCGTGCCCGGCATGCAGGAGCGCACCATTCTCCTCGACGGTTTCTCGAAGACCTATGCCATGACCGGCTGGCGCATGGGTTACGGCGTAATGCGCGCGGATCTGGCAGCCCACATCACGCGGCTGATGACCAACTCCAATTCGTGCACCGCCAGCTTTACCCAGGTGGCGGGCATTGAAGCTCTGCGCGGCGACCAGAGTTCCGTGGATCATATGTGTGCCGAGTTCAAGCGCCGGCGCGACGCCTTCGTCGCCGGCTTGAATAAGATCAAGGGCTTTTCCTGCCGCATGCCCAAGGGCGCGTTCTACGTTTTCCCCAACATCACCAAGACGGGATGGAAGTCGAAGCCGCTCGCGGATGCTCTGCTGGAACAGGCCGGAGTTGCAGCGCTTTCCGGCACGGCATTCGGCGGGTTCGGCGAAGGTTACCTGCGCTTCAGCGTGGCCAACTCTCTGGAGAACCTGCAGCAGGCGCTGGATCGCATTGATCAGTGGACCAAACAGAATCTCTAGCTTGCCTTACGGAATCTTTCCAATGAGTAAGGAGATCTGAAGATGCTCGGATGGTTGGTGCGGCGTCGCATCGCCGCCTTTGAGCGCGCTTTCGACTATGACATGTCCTACGCGCGGGATATTTATGATGCCAGCCCGCGTGCTTTCTTCCGCTTTTCCAAGATACTGGGAATCTCGAGCTACCGCGAAGACGCGCCGAAAGAGGCGTGGTACGCGGCCAAGCTGGCCGCCACGCTTTCCGAGGATTGCGGACCCTGCACCCAACTCGTGGTGAAAATGGCGGAGCGCGACGGCATGAGCCCCTTGGCGATCCGCGCAGTTCTGCTCGGCGATGAAGCAGCCATGCCGCCCGACGCCGCGCTAGGGTTCCGCTTTGCGCAAGCGGTTCTGCACCGCGACATCGCGACGTCGGACCGGCTGCGCCGCGAGATCGAAACCCGATGGGGCCGGAAAGCACTCGTATCGCTGGCGCTCACCATCGCTTCCGCCCGCGTCTATCCCTCCGTGAAGTATGCACTAGGGCACGGGCAGGCCTGCACGAAAGTGAGTTTGGCAGGATCTGAAATTGCGGTGCATCAAGAAGTGGCTGAATAAAAGCTGCATGGCAATGCCGACGAAGACAAAACTGAATTCCAGCCATCCACGGCACTGAGGAGGCCGAACACGACTGACACTCCCGTAGGGAGCGAATTCGGTATCTACGCCTGCCCTGCCTGCAAGCGTCTCCTGCTCCAAGAAGATGATACCCTGCGCTGTCCCACCTGCTCCCTGGTCTATCCGATCAGCGCCGGCATTCCCGACTTCATTCTTGAAGAGTTATCCCGCAGCGCCGACCCCGAACTGAGGAGAATGCGCTTCATCGATCGGATGGCTGGAATCTACGAGTCGAAGTTGTGGTATCCGATCGTTCTGAATCTCTATGGCGGACTGCACAGCCCGTCTCTGGCTCAACTGGTCAGTACCGTGATTCAGAAAGTCCAATCGACCGAAGGCCGCGTGCTGGACGTAGCCTGCGGCCCAGGCACCTACGGCCGGCGGGTCGCGTCATCATCGAAAGAGGTCTTCGGAATCGACGTATCCATGGGAATGCTGCGGCAAGGCGCGGCCTACGTTGCGCAGGAAGGCACTCCCAACGTGCGTTTTGCCCGGGCGCGAGTGGAGGCCCTCCCATTCGACGACAGCGTCTTCAATGCCGCCCTCTGTTGTGGCTCGCTTCATCTCTTCACCGATACCGTGATCGCTCTGCGCGAAATGGCTCGGGTCATGAAGCCGGGAGCAATTCTCTCCGTCTTCACTTTCGCAGCCGGGGACGGAGGCATTCTAAAGTTTCGTTGGGTGCGCGAGTGGAGTCGCAAGAATCACGGCCTTCACGTATTCGACCTTTCTCAGATGGAGCAGTACCTGACCGCCTCGGGCTTTAAGGACTTCCAGCCTGAGTTTGTCAGGCTCCATTCTTACCTTCAGCGCTCGCAAACAAGCCGCCTGATGGGATGGTCCAAGATCGAATGTGTTCCGGACGGCTTTACATCACCCCGCCCAGTGATTCCCGTCACTGTCCTTCTCTTCTTGTCCCCTTAATCTCTGCGTAGCGTCGTGTGGTGTGTTTTCTTCCGGCGCAAAGGGGACGCCATGGCCCTCAAGGATTCCACGACCGGGAAGACCATCCGGGACTATTCCATCGAACAGCTTCAGGATGCCGCGAACCTGATGCGCGGATATGACCTGGTCGCGCTGTGCGCGGCTGGTTCGGGACATGCCGGGGGCACGCTCTCGGTGATGGATCTCACCGCCGCCCTCTACCTCAAAGTTGCGGATCACGATCCCAGCAATCCTTCCTGGCCAGACCGCGACCGGATCATCTGGTCCACCGGTCACAAGGCGCCAAGCCTGTACCTGGGATTGGCGGTCGCAGGTTTCTGCCCCGTCTTGGACGTGATGACGCTGCGCAAGCTGGGGTCTGCCTATCAGGGTCATCCGCACTGTCTCAAACTGCCGGGGGTTGAGGTTTCCACGGGGTCGCTGGGACAAGGGCTGAGTATCGCCGTAGGCATGGCGCTGGCGGCGAGGCTCGACAATAAATCACACAAAATTTTCTGCCTGATGGGCGACGGCGAACAGCAGGAGGGCCAGGTCTGGGAAGCTGCCATGGAGGCCGGTCACTTCCACCTCGACAACGTGATCGGCATCATCGACTGCAATCGCCTGCAGATTGATGGCTGGGTGAAAGACGTGATGGACGTCGAACCGCTGGCCGCGAAATACGCCAGCTTTGGCTGGAATGTAATGCGCGTCGATGGGCATGACATGAACCAGGTGGTGGACGC
>PMXH01000585.1:0-13825 GCA_003165855.1 Acidobacteriaceae bacterium
GTTCTGCACACTGCTGGAAGGCTTGGCGGCTGATCCAGCGCGTCCAATCCTCGATATTTGCCCGTTAGCCGAATCCGAACGTCGCAAACTCCTCGTCGAGTTTAACGCGACGGCTGCGGACTACCGCCGCGACCTGTGTATTCACGATTTCTTCGAAGAGCAAGTGGAACGCACACCAGAAGCGCTTTCGGTAATTTGTGAGTATGAGCGCCTGACCTATCGTGAACTGAACGCGCGCGCGAACTTGCTGGCTCACTATTTACGCAAGCAAGGCGTTGGGCCGGAGGTCCTGGTTGGCATTTGCCTCGAGCGTTCCATTGATATGCTGGTCGGAATCCTGGGAGTCCTGAAGGCCGGCGGCGCCTACGTGCCACTCGATCCAGCCTATCCGAAAGACAGGTTGGCCGCCATTCTCGAAGATGCCAAAGCCCCGATCCTACTTACCCAGGAGAGATCGGCAAACACGCTCCCTGACCATGTGGCACGCCTAATACACTTGGACAGGGACTGGCCCGAAATAGCCACCCAGCCGACAACCAATCCCGTCCGCAATGTCACTGCAAGCAACCTGGGGTATGTCCTGTTTACGTCCGGCTCTACGGGCAGGCCCAAAGGAGTCGCCATTGAGCACCACAGCACCGCGACCTTCCTTCAATGGGCGCGAGAGGTATTCCTGCGAGAAGAAATCGAGGGAACGCTGTTCTCGACGTCGATCTGCTTCGACCTCTCGGTTTTTGAGATCTTCGTGCCACTCAGCCAAGGGGGCAAGGTCATCATTGCGCAAAATGCATTGGCGCTTCCCAAATTGCCTGCCGCCCGGGAAGTGACTCTGGTTAACACGGTACCATCCGCGATTGCCGAGTTGGTTCGGATGGGGGGGATTCCTGCGTCAGTGCAGGTAGTCAACCTGGCGGGAGAAGCGCTGCCTACCAACTTGGCACGGCAGATCTACGAAAAAACCGGAGTCGTCAAGGTCTATAACCTTTATGGCCCCACCGAAGACACGACCTACTCGACATACACGTTGGTGCCGCGTGGGGGCGAGGTCACCATCGGCCGGCCTCTTCCAAATACCCAGGTTTACATTCTTGATGAAAGCCGCCAGTTGCTTCCAATCGGCGTCCCTGGCGAGTTGTATTTGGCCGGCGACGGCCTGGCAAGGGGTTATTTTGGGCGGGAGGATCTCACCAAAGAGCGCTTCATCCCGAATCCTTTCTCGAAGGACTCTGGCGCACGCATGTACCGCACGGGCGACCTGGCCCGTTTCCTGGCGGACGGCAACATCCAATACCTGGGACGAATCGACAATCAGGTCAAACTACGCGGCTTCCGCATCGAGTTGGGAGAGATTGAAGCAGTACTGGCGAAACATCCCTCGGTTCAGTCTGCAGTAGTGATCGTGCGAGAGGACAATCCTGGCGATAAGCGTTTGGTGGCTTATGTCGTACCTTCAGGGTCATCGATTTCCGGAGACCTTCTGAAGGATCTGGCCAGACAACACCTGCCGCAGTACATGGTTCCGAGCGCCTTTGTCCAGTTGAGAGCTCTCCCTTTGAGTCCTAATGGAAAGATAAACCGCCGCCTGCTTCCGGCTCCGGACTGGTCTAGCGCGGACGGCGCAGAGCTGGTGCCGCCGAGGAATGAACTAGAGTCGACGCTGGTTAGGATCTGGCAAACTGTGCTTGACGTTTCGAAGATCGGCGTTCGCGACAATTTTTTCGATCTCGGTGGACACTCCCTGATGGCCGCTCGCGTTTTGGCGGAAGTGGAGAAAATCACTGGAAAGGAACTGCCTCTTTCCGCTCTGTTCCGCGGAGCAACCGTGGAATCTTTGGCCCGGCTTATCGATGAGCATGGGGACGCCAGCGATCCCGTGGCCATGGAAATTCAGCGTGGGGAAGGCAGCCGGCTGCCCTTCTTTGCCATCGTCCCGCCGGGAGAAGAATCTTTGGGGTATGCCATACTGGCTCGCCATATGGGATCCCATCAGCCGGTACATAAGATTCAAGGACATGCTCCGATCGTTGGCAAACGGCCTTACACCGAGCAGGAAATGCAATCCATGGCCCGCGAGTATGCCGCCGCCATGCGGAGTGTGCAGCCGGAGGGTCCGTATTGCCTGGGCGGTCTATGCGGTGGCGTTCACATCGGGGAACGTGTGGTTATGGAGCTTGAGGCTCAAAATCAAGAAGTCGCGCTATTTGCTACCATCGATACTTGGGTCATGCAACACAGCCTGAGGCCGTGGCTAGCTCAAGTCTCCTATTTCCAACTACGCCTGCGGCAGGNNCTGGCAGGAGACCTATTGGCCGACTAATTACGTTCCCACCCGCTTCCGCGCGCCGGTCGTCCTGTTCAAGCGGCCGAAACAGCCTTTCTTCTATGTTAAGGATCCTCTGATGGGATGGGGAGCACGCAGCAGGAGCGGCGTGGAAGTTCACCAGATCGATTTTGATCACCTTTACTTGCTGCGTGAGCCGCACGTTGGCGTGCTGGGCGAAAAGCTCGCCGCCTGTATCGAGCAAGTGAGTACTCGAAGTGGACACGCTCGCGAGCTCGAAGAGAGCTTCAACCCGGAACACACTGCGACTTCCAGTGGAAGATCTGGATAGATGGAAGCTGCTTCCCAGGTCGTGACGGAATTCGATTCTTGCGGTGATCCGCCCGCGCCGTTCGTTGCGCCCGACTCTCCGGAGGAAAGAAACCGGGACCGCGATTTTTCTCTTCAGTCTTCCAGTATTGTTTGCATAGAGCGGCCGTCTCTATGATCCCGTGGCGAGGTGTCCTGGAAGGAGGCTTCATACCCGTCCGGGTTCCCGTTGAAAATCCATGAAACAACTGGAAAAAATCGCGATTTTCAAGAATGTTGGCTCAAGCTGGTTTGCCCTCGGCCTCAACATTCTCGTCGGCATCTTTCTCTCGCCATACATCCTTCACCATTTGGGAGATGAGGCCTTCGGTCTCTGGGTGTTGATTTTCTCCATCACGGGCTATTACGGACTCTTCGATCTCGGAATTCGCTCATCTATCATTCGCTACGTCGCCAAGTATTCCGCTACCCATGAAAGTGATGAACTGAACCGTCTCATCAACACTGCGCTGTTCGCTTACAGCGGAATTGGGACGGTTGCGATCCTGGTTACGATCACCGTCGCCTACTATGCGGGCGCGATCTTTCACAAAAGTCTCCCGGGTAATTCCGTACATCTCGCGCAATGGCTGATCTTGATTGTGGGTTCGGCTGTGGCGCTGGGTTTTCCTTTGGGTGTGTTCGGCGGCATTCTCGAAGGCCTGCAGCGGTTTTATGTATTGAACTTCACCAGTGTGAGTGCCACGCTGGCGAGGGCTTTGCTGATTGTTATTGCTCTTCGGCACGGCCGGGGATTGTTGGCGGTTGCCTTGATCACGGTTTCACTACCGTTACTGGCTGCGCTGGTCAATGCAACTGTCGTGCTCCGCATTCTGCCTTTGCGCTTCGGCCCCGAGTACCTCAATCGCGAAAGCTTGAGACGCATTGCGAGTTACAGCGGCACGACTTTCATCGTCATTGTGGCCAGCCGACTGCGCTTCAGGACGGACGCACTGGTCATCGGCACGTTTGTTTCCTCCGCCGCAATCACCTACTTCACCATCGGATCACGTTTGGTGGACTATGCCAGCGAGGTTGTCGGCAGCCTGGCGCAAGTGTTTGTGCCCATGTCAAGCAAGTCCGATGCAACCGGGGACTTGACGGGGCTGAGAAAGATCTTTGTTGCCGGGAACCGGGCTTGCGCCATGATCGTCTTTCTTATCGCCGCTGTTTTGATCATTTTGGGCAAGTCGGTGATCGAAGCATGGGTGGGGGTTCGTTATGTGGCCACCAGCTATCCCGTCTTGCTGGTGCTGGTGTTCCCCTTTACCTTGATGCTGGCGCAGGCCGCTTCCGGCCGGGTTCTGTTCGGCATGGCCAAGCATAGAACCCTGGCGGTCGTGTCGCTGCTGGAGGGCGGTGCGAATCTGCTCCTCAGCATTCTGCTGGTCCGGCGGTTCGGCATCCTGGGGGATGCATTCGGCACCGCCATTCCGCTGGCCTGTACCACTCTATTCTTCCTGCCCCAGCATCTTTGCCGCGTGTTGAAGCTGCGCATCGGCGTTTACCTGCGCGAGGCATTTGTGTTGCCTCTGGCTCTGTGTGCGCCATTGGTTGCTGTTCTATTGCTCATGCGGCATTGGTTCGTTGCCCATACCTATCTTCAACTGGCGATTCACTTGCTGGTGGGATCGGCTGTGTATGGCGTGGGAATTCTGTGGGCAATTTGGACTCGCAAAGCCTGGCAGGTCGACGGCATTCATGATCAGGACACGGCCAACCTGGTTGCTGTCAGCCTCATCGAGACCTATCGCCGGGAAGAAGAGGTTTGAAAGAAGTCCCCACCGTCATCCAGTTAGTGCACGCATGACGTGAGCGTCGTTTCGTGCGGCCGGGGTTCCACATCGATTGCGTCAAGTTGTGCGTGCTGCTCGACTGCCGGAAACTTCGTAGCCAAGTTCTTCCATGGTGGCGCCCCACGCCGCCTCAATCTTGTTCGCGGATGCGGGAGAGAGTTTTTCTCGCCAGCCGCCTGACTTGGCATCCCGAACGAAGGGAATATCTTTTCGCGTATTCTTCGTTGTGCCCCATTCTTTCCACTGCTTCTGCTCGAGAGAACGCATCTGAGCGGCAGAACTGAGTCTGACGGCTCGTTCAATTCTTTCTGGCTGAACATCGATGCGCAACAAATCCACCAGCCCTCTCAGTTCTTCACCTGTGTCCGACAACAAGTCTTCGTATCGCACACATCTGTAGCCCGGCTTGCCCTTGCGCAGACGCAACCAACTCAGGGTGTGATCTTCCCAAGAACCCAGACGATCGGCGTACCCGACTGTGCGGGCAGAAAGATAGCGATCTACGAACTCATCCATCGGGTAGCCGTCCGACAGTTGGCCAACCTTGATAAGGAAGTAATAAAACGAAACCGCAACATCTCTTGGGTCGCGGACTATATGAATCACCCGGGGATAACGAGGATCGAAACACTCGTGACTCTTGATCAGCCGCGGCAACCGGCGAAGAACACGGTCCGGATGATCGTCAATCAGGGGCACGAGGCGGTTCACATTCGCAAACGTGACTGGCTCGTCTTGGACGAGGTTGCCAAAAAGAAATCTGGCCCAGGTACTGCCTGACCTCAAATAAGAAACCACGAAAACATCATCGGGATACACGGTCAGACCCCGCCCCGCCGTTTTTGTGCCTAAAACAACTTCCGTCACACTCTTGGCGTAAATCTTGGCCCGACGGATCAATCCTCCCATTCCCCCTCCAAACACGATTCATCAAGACTGTATAGACTAGACCAGTGCCTGAGAGCAAACAAGACCATGCATAACTGCAAACTCCGGCTTAAGCGAATCGGCCAGCAACGCTTCTAGCGCAGGCGCAGCTAGAAGCGCCGCCGTGACTTTCGCCGTTGACCGGTCGGCTCGTGCCTACTAAAATCCGGGCTGTTTCGCAGCCGTTTCGCCGCTTGGCTCCCGTCGTGGTTGGAGGCAATTCACCGATGAAAGTGAGTGAAGTTTTCGATGGTTTGTCTTGCTTCAGTCTGAGTACGCTCAGCCTCGCCCTTCGGCGTCCCTCAGAGCTGCGACTCTATATTTCTCACTGCTTGAGGAAGTACGACGAACTGGTCGGAAATGGGCTTCCCTGCCGCGCGCCCGTCACTCCCGCACAGAACCTGACTATCACAATTCCAGCCTACCATGCGGGGGGCGGAATGAGTTTCAATGAGTTAATCATCCTCGCTCGCGCGACCAAAATCCTAAAGCCAGGAACCATATTTGAGGTGGGTAGCTACAGCGGCCTTACCACGGCGGTATTCGAGCTCAATTCGGATCCGGACGCGCGCATCGTGACCTTGGACTTGCCCCCCGGCGCGGAAACAAGCCAGACTCCTATCGCCAGCGACAAGGAGTTGGTGGCAAGTCGGCATCTTGCGTTAGTTCCGCAAGCTCTAGGGCTGTGCCGGTATACCCAACTCTTATGCGACTCCATGGACTTCGATCCATTACCTTACCTCGATTGCGTAGACCTCGGACTCATCGATGGGGCCCACGACGTTGCTCACGTACAAAATGACACGCTCAAGATGGCAAGAATGATGTCTGACCGCGGAATCGTATTCTGGCATGACTACGGAGGGAAGGGAAAATTCAAACCCCTTGCTTCTTATCTTGAAAGCCTGGCGAAACGATGCCCCCTTTACCGGATCCCGGGCACAAGCTTGGCTTGGGCGCCTGCCCAAGAGCTCAAGTCAGCGATTTTGGAGACGAGAAGCTAGAGCCTGAGCCTGGGAAGGATGCCGGTCTTGTGTTCAGCAAGCCCGTGGCGTCAGGGCATCGAATATCCCCACAGATTCCGATCCCGCTCGAGGCTTCCGATCTACTTCTCATCGTTCTCGCCATGCGCTGCCGCGCACGATGTTGTCCCCTTTTCCGTTCGAATCTTCGGTGTATGTCCTTCTGACCAAACCACATGTACCTCTGTGCGCTCGAAGGGCATCGGCCAATCGTGATCTACTGCGGCGGCTTGATCTTCACTACAGTCCGATGTGACATAGGACCCGAACGGCCTAGGTCCCCCAAGTCCGAATTGAGGTCAGTCCATTGGTCTTACAGAGAACAGCCCCCAGATTCACGCGCCCGCGACGGAGGTTCATTTCGACCCTCCAACGCATCGTGATACTTGTGCTCGCCTGCGAGGTGTTGACCATCGCGGTCGGTTGCAGCTCGACTAGTTTGTCCCAGAGTGCCCCGAGTGCCCCACCTGCGGAGCAGATCCAAGTAGTGGTTGCGCCTAGCACCGCCACTCTGGCTCCGAGCGCGCAACAGCGATTCACTGCAACCTTACGCGGGACTAGCAACTCTGCCGTGACATGGTCGGCATCGGTCGGTTCGATCTCCTCCAACGGCGTCTTCACCGCGCCAGCTTCCAGCAACCAGACCCAGATTACCATTACGGCGACGAGCGTCGCCGACTCCGCTCGACATGCCACAAGCTTGGTAACGATTCAGAGTACTCCGCAACTTGCGATTGTGACTTCATCGCTGAGCGGAACGATGATCAACACCGCTTACCAAGAGAATCTTTCTGCGAGCGGAGGAACTCCGCCGTACCAATGGACGATCTCGGGAGGATCCCTCGCGCCCGGCATTAAGCTCCAGGCTACGACCGGTGCTCTCGGCGGTACGACCAACCAGTCGGGAGAGTATTCCTTCACGGCGAAGGTTACCGACGCCGCATCGAACTCCGCGACCGCGGTCCTCACACTGGCCGTGTCGGACGGCACACCATGCGGCGCCCCCTTCTACTGCTCCACCACGTCTACAGCGCATCCTGGGACAATTAAGCCTCTTTTCGCCGGTACAATCGGCGTGAACCATACCGGCTATGATACGAGCTATAACCCCGAGCCACTAGACTGCTACACGCGCGCCACAGACTCGACCACGTTTGGCGGGAAGTCGGTTGGAAATAACACTTACTCCGGCGGCGACAACGACATCATGTGGTCGAAGAACAGCGACTATGTAGGCACGACCGAGAGCGGCTACGTTTTTCTTCTGAATTTAGATGTGAGTGGCAATTGTGCCCAGGTCTTGAATCCGGGAAACATCACAGGATCGGGCGGCATCGGAGTTCCCGGCCCCTTCGCGTTCTCCAAAGTGACCGACAACGTTTTCTATAACGTCGGGAGCTACACGCAGGTCTATGAGAACACGATTGCGGTTCCCTACAACAAGACCTTCACGCATACGCTATTATTTGATTTCGCCAACGGGACGACGTGCCCCGGCCTGCCTTACCCCTTCAGGGCTACGTGGGGCGGCATCCTGGGCGTCAAGAACGACGATAGTCGATTTGGGTTGGTTCTGAGTAACACCGGAGGGCAAGGCACTGGAACTTGGGCGGTAGTTTACGACAAGACGCTAGGATGCGCGGTCGAGAATACCAGCACCGGGGCTTACTGGGCATTTTGCAACTCTGGGTGCGGCCCATCTACGCCGCCCACCGGAACGCTGGCTTCTTCGACAACTTGCACCAATGGAACAAACTGCAGTTGCTGGGGTGGTTACGTCCACGATGCTCAGATGTCAGGAGACGGAACGCAACTTGTTATCAGTGAATCTCTCCCAGCCTGGAAGCATGGAGCGTGCGCTGGTAACAGTGTCGGCACTATCTTCTCGATCTGGGCACCCGGAACGCTGTACACCCAGTATTGCAGCACTAACATTTCCGGCTCAGGGGGCCTATATTGTGGCGGCCACGACTCCGTAGGGACCAGCAGGCTCATGAGTTCGGAGTCGGGATCCGTAGTTTCTACTCGCGCCGTCTCGGATGTCCTGACCTATACCCAGCATTCCACCGGGCCGCTTTGGTCAGCGCATGGCTATTGGCCCCAACCAGACAAAGGGGACGACTACCCCTACGTGCAAACCACCTACGGCTTGCTGTCTGAGGGACAGGACACAGGTTGCGGCAGTCCGAACACCTGCCCGATTGTGGGCGGCAACGCGATCTTCGCTGATTATCCTGACAACCCCGCCGGGCAGATGCCAGCACACGCACGCACCTACTTCGGGCACACTTATAGCTGCAACGATACTTCCGACCCGGCGTATGCGACCTGTCGCGGGCAGAGCGATTACAACTTCGGTTGCCAGTACAGCATCATGTCGGTTTCGCAGGACGGAAACTGGGCGATGATTGCCAGCGGAATGCTGTTAGGCTTGGGACTGGATTCTTTGGGGCACCCGCGGTGCGACACTTTCATCGTCCACTTGCGCTGACGACGGATGGGTTGATCGCAACAACCGGGAAGACGATTTCCTGCATTCACTCCGATAACCGTGCGCCGACCAAGAANNTAATCGTCGGCGCACGATTACCGTGAAAGCGGTTGGCGACCGTCAGGCGTGCGATGAGCAGCACTGGATCATCAATCCCCTCCACAAGGCCGCTGCGTGTTCCCTTCCCCAAAGAATGCGGCGTCTTTTGTCGTGATATCATCGAAACGAAATGGCAGTGCGCTCGACCCGGTTTCACCATGACTTCCAAGGCATTCGGGAGTATCATCCCGCCAGTTCGTTTGCCAACAACCGAGGTTCGCTGAGTGCGGGGCCGGGTTCGGATTTGTGCATGAGAGTTCTGCGCAAAGTTTGCCTGCTGGCTATAGCGTTCGCTTGCTCTATTCCCCATCCTGTGTTCGGGAAGCAGTCTGCGGCCCCGGCAACACAACCTGCTGTTGAAGCTAAGTTCGACGGCCCTGCCGAACTGCCTCGCGTATACGTGAAAAGCGCGCTTTCCGATACCCCCGCTCCTGGCAGCGTCCACCTGATAAAAAATGATGGCAATCTACAGGCAGCGCTCGACGGCGCGGCGTGTGGCGACGTCATCAAGTTGGAAGCAGGCGCCATCTTCGCGGGACAGTTCCGGCTTCCCAGGAAGCCGTGCGACGATGCGCACTGGATCGTCATCCGCACCAGCGCTTCCGACGATTCTCTCCCCCCCGAGGGAACTCGCCTCACGCCTTGCTACGCCGGGGTAGCCTCCCTTCCCGGGCGTCCGGATTTCCATTGCGCCTTCACTAAAAACGCCATGGCCAAGATTGTCTTCGTTGGCCGAGGTGGGTCCGGTCCTCTTCTTTTTGCCGACGGCGCGAACCACTATCGCTTTATCGGCATTGAAGTCACCCGCGAGTCACCCGGCGCCAGAGTTACCGCTCTCGCCGGGCCCCAGGGTTCGGTGGCGGCTAACCATATCATCTTCGACCGGGTCTGGATGCACGGCACGCCCCAGGACGAAACCACGCGCGGCCTTTACTTCGGCGGCACCACTTACATGGCGGTTGTGGATTCATTCTTCAGCGATTTTCACTGCGTCGCAAAGGGGTCGTGTACCGATGCTCAGGCGGTCTCCGGCGGCGCTGAGGACCTGCCGATGGGCCCCTACAAGATCGTCAATAACTTCCTCGAGGCCTCGGGTGAAAACATTCTATTTGGAGGTTCTGAAGCTACCGCGACCCCTGCCGATATTGAGATCCGTCGCAACTACCTTTCCAAGCCCCTGATCTGGATGTCTGGGCAACCCGGCTTTCTCGGCGGCGCCAGCGGGAGACCGTTCGTCGTAAAGAACCATTTCGAGTTGAAGAACGCGCAGCGTGTTTTATTCGAGGGCAACGTCTTGGAAAACAGCTGGGGGGGCTTTTCTCAAACCGGCTTTTCTATCCTCCTGACACCTAAGAATCAGAACAACGGCAACGGCCACGATAATCTTTGCCCCCTCTGCCGGGTTACAGATGTCACTATCCGCTATTGCAAGATCGCCCATGTGGGCAGCGGATTTCAGATCGCCAACGTCCCAGCCGTAGGCGGTGCCGTAGCCACGGCCGGCGAACGCTACAGCATTCACGACATCGTGATCGACGATATCGACGGTAAGAAGTACGGCGGCTTCGGGGCTTTCATGGTGCTGGTCTCTAACGCACCCACGTTGAAAGACGTTAAGATGGAACACATCACGGCTGTCTCTTCTCGCATCTTTCTTAACATGGGGATCAAGGAGAAGATCCGGAACTTTACCTTCACCAACAATCTGATCGGGGCAAACGAGAAGNNCCGGAGGGGGCGCGGCTGACTGCGTCTTCCAGCCTGACCGGCGAAGTCCTGCCGACATCTTGAAGGAATGCGCTGACTCAATCACCTTCACCAACAATGCCATCATCAACGGGTTTGGCGCGTGGCCTCCAGGCAACTTCTTCCCCAAGGATGAGGAAGCGGTTGGTTTCGCGAAAGGTAATAGTGGCTTTGACGAATTCCGCCTTTGCAGGGCGAAAGACAGTGGGTGTAGACGTCCCTCAAAGTACGCCGCTGCCGGGACCGATCAAAAGGATATCGGGGCAGACATTGACCTTCTCAACGCCGCTACGAAGGGAGTGATCTAGTGGCAACTCACGGACACGCTGCGACCGGGCACAACTCGCGACGTGCCATCACCAAAACCCTGGGCGTTGTAGCCGCTCGTTCAAACTTCCTGAAAATCGCACCGACCATCTTTGACGAACTTCTTTTCGGAAGTTCTTTCGCTGAACTCTGTCTACTGCGGCCTGACGTAAACCTCCAACTCGCAAATGCATAGGCGCAGATGGCAGGACGTCGCGACCCGCCTGCGAGTCATGGACGCCGCCGAGATCTCCTCTCGGTTACGGCAGGCGTTCGACAGACGCGCTGACTTGCTGCGCTTCCACGCTGGATTCGCATTCCACGAAGAACCCACCATCTCCGCGCCGGACGCGCATTTCTTCATCGAACCTTCCGAGATCCCCGCTGTGCTCCGCGACTTGCGCGAGCGCCTGCCGGAAGATGTCGCGTCGATCGTTCAACAAGCCGAGAACATCTGCTCACATCAGTTTCGCCTCCTCGGATACTCCAATCTGGATTACGGACCGAGCATCGACTGGCACCTCGACGCCGTGCATCAGGCACGTTCGCCCCGCAAGCCCGCTTTCCGCATTGACTATTTCGATCCCAACCAAGTCGGAGACGCCAAAGTTACCTGGGAGTTGAGCCGCCACCAGCACCTGGTGGTTCTCGCCAAGGCCTATCGTCTGACCAACAATCCCCGGTTTGCGCGTGAATGTTTCGCGCAGTGGTATTCCTGGCAGGAACAGAACGCTTATCCCATCGGCATCCATTGGAGCTCCAGCCTGGAGGTGGCTTTCCGCAGCCTCTCGTGGCTCTGGGTTTCGTTCCTCCTCGCAGCCTGCGATGTCGTACCGTCGGAGTTTCCCCGGGATCTGCTCCGCGCATTCTCTGTAAATGCCCGTTACATCGCGCGCTTTCTTTCCAGCTACACCTCTCCCAACACCCACCTGCTGGGCGAGGCGGTCGCGTTGTTTTTCTTGGGTACCATGTGCCCGCGGCTCTCCGGCGCTCGCCGTTGGCAACAGACTGGCTGGCGGATCATCCTCGAACAGGCAGTCCGGCAGATCCATCTCGATGGCTTTCATTTCGAGCAGTCCACCTACTACCACGTCTACGCGCTCGACTTTTTCCTGCATGCGCGCATGCTGGCCGCCCGCAACCAGATAGAGATTCCGGACTGGTTTGACCGGACCCTCATCAGGATGCTCGAGGCTTTGCGTCTCCTGAGCCAGTCCGGATCGCCGCCAAGCTTTGGCGACGACGACGGCGGCCGCGTCTTTGACCCAAGCCGCAATCGCCGCGAGCACCTGCTCGACCCGCTATCCACCGGCGCTGTCCTTTTCCATCGCGGAGACTTCAAGTCCGCCTGCGGAAACCTACGCGAGGAAACTCTCTGGCTAATGGGTCCCGCCGCGGTCCGGCTCTTCGACGATATCCCCCCTGCCGCCCCGACTGGGAGTTCGGCGGCTCTAGCCGAAAGTGGGATCTACGTGATGCTGGGTGNNCCGGACCCCAGGGCACGCACAACGCGGGTCACGGTCACGCCGATGCACTCAGCGTTCATCTCTCAGCCAACGGTCAAGAATTCCTATGCGATCCCGGCACCTTCGAATATTGTGGGGACGGCAGCGGCCGCAGTTGGTTCCGTTCCACCCGCGCCCACAATACACTCTCGGTGGATGGTCTTGATCAGGCCCAGGCCAATGGCCCCTTTTCCTGGACTTCTCTTCCGCAGACTAATGTCGAGCGCTGGATTGCAGGGCACAACTTCGAGGTGTTCAGGGGGAGCCACACCGGTTACAAGCGGCTGCAGCCGCCCGTCACCCATGAACGCTGGGTCGTGCATTGCAAAGCGCTGGGCTGGCTGATCCGTGATATCGCTCTCGGCTCCGGAAGCCACGCGCTTGATCTGGCTTGGCATCTCGGCCCGAAGTTTTCTCTGAACGGTGAATACATCTCCGCCGAAGATCTTGGCAAAGGGCTACACTTTCTCGTCGCCGGCGCGGCGGGCTGGTCCCAGGAGCTGAGTGAGGAATGGTGGTCACCCGCCTATGGGGTTAGGATTCCGGCAAAAACCATACACCTCCGCTTNNATGATACGCCGTCGCTGCAGTTCGACGCTGCCGCAGAATCCGCGGTGCGAGCTTATAGTTACTTCCACGATCAAGATCGGTGCTGTGCCCTATTTGCGCCCTCCGTGCGTTCCTGGTCACTTCTTGAATGGTCCAGCGACGCCGATTTGCTCTGCTATCATTCAAACGGGGGTAGTTTGAGGTCTCTCCTGCTCTGCAATGCATCCTTCGTGGATTGGCAAGGCCAGCGCCTCTGGTCGAGCAGCCAACCTGTGCTCTGGTGCGAGTTGGCAAGCAGAGATGCGGTTATGGAGGTCGTCTCCGTCAGCCCCAAGGCGGTGACAGCCAATCACGGCTCACGCTCGGAATCGATGAACGACTGATATGTGCGGTATCTGCGGCATCTTTCACTTCGGAACCGGTCAGCGTGCCAACGAAGCCGCGCTGCTCGAAATGAACCAGCAGATCGTGCATCGTGGTCCCGACGACGCCGGGACCATGGTCTCCGATAATGCCGCTCTCGCCATGCGTCGCCTCAGCATCATTGATATCAAAACCGGTCACCAGCCTCTTTCCAATGAAGACGGCTCCATCTGGATCGTGTACAACGGCGAAATCTATAACCACACCGACCTCCGCCAACAAATGCTCGCGCGCGGCCATGTCTACCGCACACAAAGCGACACGGAAAGCATCGTGCACCTCTATGAGGAGTACGGGCAGGACTGCGTCCAGCACCTGCGCGGCATGTTCGC